>JBNATO010000096.1:0-7938 GCA_049701555.1 Thermacetogeniaceae bacterium
TGCTGGGTCTTCCCAAAGATACTCCGGTAAAGGAACAGTTTTACGAGCTGGACATTGATAACTGTCCCGACGCGGCGCAACATCGTGGAAGGTGTCAACCCCAGGATTAAGTCGCTCAACTACCTGAACAATGTTCTTGCGAAGATCGAGGCAAACCTCGCTGGTGTGTCTGAGGCGATCATGCTGAACAGCGAGGGGTACGTGACCGAGTGCACCGGCGACAACATCTTCATTGTTAAGAAGGGTGAGGTGATCACGCCGCCGTCTTATTTGGGTATCCTGGAGGGTGTCACCAGGAACGCTGTCCTAGAGCTGGCAGAAAAGCTCGGCTACAAGGCCAGCGAAAAGGTGTTCACACGCCATGACATCTATGTGGCTGATGAGTGTTTCCTTACCGGAACTGCTGCTGAGCTGGTGCCTGTGGTGAAGGTAGACGGGCGGGTTATAGGAGAGGATGGCAGACCGGGAGAGGTCACGAAAGCCCTCATAAGAGAATTCCGCAAGCTCACTGAGTGGGATGGGCCGAAGATCTTTCCTGATTGAAGGTCGGCTGAGAACATCGAGAGAGGTGAACCGGATGACGAGCAGCAGAATAAAAGAGGGGATTGAAAAGGCGCCGCACAGGTCATTGCTGTATGCTCTTGGGTTGACAGAATGGGAGAGGGAACGTCCCTTGGTGGGTGTTGTCAACTCTCAGAACGAAGTTGTTCCAGGGCATGTGCACTTGGACCAGATCGCCGAGGCGGTCAAGGCAGGGATCCGGGCGAACGGCGGCACACCTATTGAGTTTCCTGCGATAGCTGTCTGTGACGGCATCGCCATGAATCACGAGGGGATGCACTATTCTCTCGCCAGCCGTGAACTGATCGCCGATTCCATCGAGGTTATGGCAAAGGCTCATGCCTTGGATGCGCTTGTGCTGATAACCAACTGCGACAAAGTGGTTCCTGGTATGTTGATGGCTGCGGCAAGGCTGAATATCCCAGCTCTTATAATCAGCGGCGGCCCAATGTTGGCTGGGAGGCTTGACGGCCAGGACATAGACCTCAGCAGCGTGTTCGAAGGGGTGGGCGCTTTTCTTGCCAACAAGATAAGCCTTGAGGAGCTGGCTGAGCTGGAGAGGGAGGCCTGCCCAGGCTGTGGTTCCTGCTCCGGGATGTTTACTGCCAACACGATGAACTGCCTCTCTGAGGCTCTGGGGATGGCGCTTCCGGGGAACGGAACGATCCCTGCCGTCTCCGCGGCGCGCATCAGGCTTGCCAAAGAGGCGGGTAGGCAGATCATGGAACTTTTGAAGAACAACATCCGGCCGCGGGACATCCTCACGGAAAAGGCATTTATCAACGCTCTGGCAGTGGACATGGCCTTAGGAGGCTCTACGAATACCGTGCTCCACCTGCCGGCTATCGCCCATGAGGCTGGCTTTGAACTCGATCTCGACTTAGTCGATAGGGTCAGCAGAACAACTCCGAACCTCTGCAAGCTGAGGCCTGCAGGCCCCTATCATATTCAGGATCTGCACGAGGCTGGGGGCATTCCGGCGGTGATGAAGGAGTTGCTCGACCACGGTTTGCTTCACGGCGATCTCCTGACTGTGACGGGGAAGACGGTCTCTGAGAACCTGAGCTTTGTCAAAAAGAAGAAGAGCGAGATCATCCGAAGCGTCGATGACCCCTACAGCCCGACCGGCGGTTTGGCAATACTGAGAGGAAACCTGGCGCCTGATGGCGCTGTTGTGAAACAGTCCGCTGTTGCTCCGGAGATGCTTGTCCATAAAGGGCCTGCGAGGGTTTTCAACAGCGAGGAAGAGGCTTGTGCCGCAATTATGGGAGGCAAGATCAAACCTGGCGATGTGATCGTCATCAGGTACGAGGGGCCCAAGGGAGGGCCTGGGATGAGGGAGATGCTGACCCCCACATCAGCTGTGGCGGGGATGGGGCTTGATAAGGATGTGGCGCTGATCACGGATGGCCGCTTCTCCGGTGCCACAAGGGGTGCTTCGATCGGGCACATATCGCCTGAAGCGGCTGAGGGGGGGCCGCTCGCCCTGGTGGAGGAAGGGGATCTCATCAAGATCGATATCCCCAACAGGAAGCTCGAACTCCTTGTCGATGAGGCGGAGCTCGAGAGGAGACGGCTAAACTGGAGACGGCCTGAACCCAAGATCAAAACAGGCTACCTTGCCCGCTACGCTAAACTGGTCACATCGGCGAGCAGAGGTGCTGTCTTGTTAGATTAGGAAAAAGGGAGGGGTGGAGATGAGGCTTACTGGTGCGGAGATCGTCTGGAAGGCGCTGGAGCATGAAGGCGTCGAAGTTGTCTTTGGGATCCCTGGTGGAGCGGTGATCCCGCTTTATGACAAGCTCTGCGAATCGAAGATCAGGCATATCCTGGTGCGGCACGAACAGGCAGCTGCCCATGCCGCGGATGGCTATGCACGTGCTACAGGAAAGCCCGGTGTATGCATCGCTACCTCTGGCCCTGGAGCCACAAACCTTGTTACTGGCATAGCCACGGCTTATATGGATTCGATCCCGATAATCGCCTTTACCGGTCAGGTGGTGCTATCTGGCATTGGCCGTGACTCTTTCCAGGAGGCTGACATAACTGGTATAACTCTGCCGATCGTCAAGCACAGTTACCTAGTAAAAGATGTAAACAAGCTCGCCGCTACCATCCGCGCAGCGTTCCACATAGCCACAACCGGAAGGCCGGGCCCTGTGCTGATCGACCTTCCGAAGGATGTCACCTTGGCTGAGGCGGAATTTGAGTACCCCCCTAAGGTCAATTTCCGAGGATACAAGCTGCCCGAAAAGTTCGATGCCAACCAGATCTATCAGGCTGCAAAGGCGATCGGGGAGGCGCGCAAGCCGGTTATCTACGCCGGAGGTGGGGTGATCACCTCAAATGCAGCGGATGAGCTTCTAGAGTTTGCAGAGAAGACGCGGATACCTGTGACCACAACGCTGTTGGGGAAGGGCGCTTTCCCGGAGACTCACCCGCTTTCTCTGGGGATGCTGGGGATGCACGGCACAGCCTACGCCAATTATGCTATATCCTACAGCGATCTGATCATCGCAGTAGGAGCTAGGTTTGATGACAGGGTGACCGGAAGGCTAGACACCTTTGCCCCTGGTGCCAAGGTGATCCACATCGATATAGACCCTGCGGAGATCGGCAAGAACGTGAGGGCGGATATTTCCATAGTAGGGGATGCCAAGGCTGTGCTGAGGGAGCTGATCCAGCGGGTTGAGGTCCCAGATACCGGAGATTGGCTGAAGCAGATCGAGGAGTGGAAGGCGGAGTATCCTCTCAGATATACTAAAGAGGATGGTGAGCTCAAACCCCAGTACGTTGTGGAGCAGATCTGGGAGCTGACGAAGGATGAAAACGTAATAATCACCACCGAAGTCGGTCAGAACCAGATGTGGGCTGCGCAGTATTACAAGGCTTTGCGACCGCGCACCTTTATCTCATCTGGCGGTTTGGGAACCATGGGGTTTGGCCTCCCGGCGGCCATCGGAGCTCAGATCGGCAGGCCGGATGCCTTGGTGATCGATATAGCGGGCGACGGGAGTATTCAGATGAACATCCAGGAATTGGCTACAGCTGTACACTACAAGCTCCCGGTAAAAATAGCGATACTAAACAACCGCTACCTTGGCATGGTGCGCCAGTGGCAGGAGCTGTTCCACAACAAGAGGTACTCGCAGACAGAGTTTCCTGACACCCCTGATTTTGTCAAACTTGCTGAGGCGTATGGCGTGGTAGGGATGCGGGTCACCCGCCCCGAAGAGGTGCGCCCTGCTTTGGAGAAGGCTTTTTCTACTCCGGGCCCAGTGGTCATCGATTTTGTGATCGCCAGGGAGGAGAACGTCTTCCCGATGGTTCCGGCAGGCGGGTCACTGACAAAGATGCTGTGGGGTGGTAGCAAATGAGGCACACCTTGTCAGTATTGGTAGAGAATCAACCTGGTGTCTTGACTCGCGTCGCCGGTCTCTTCAGCCGGCGTGGCTACAACATCGAAAGCTTGGCAGTGGGTGAAACCCACGAGCCCACAGTTTCCCGGATGACCATCGTCGTCGACGGGGACGACCAGGTGATAGAACAGGTTGTCAAGCAACTGAGCAAGCTCATCGATGTGATCGAGGTGCGCGATATCACCCATGAAGAATATGTCGACAGAGAACTCGTGTTGATCAAAGTAAACGCGGAGCCCTCTGTCCGGGGCGAGATCATGCAGATCGTGGAGATCTTCCGGGCGAGGATCGTGGATATTGGATACAATACCCTGATCATCGAGTGTACCGGTGATGAGGGTAAGATCCGGGCGATAGAAAAGTCTCTGAAGCCTTTTGGGATTTTAGAGTTGGTGCGTACGGGCAAGATAGCCATGGTGCGCGGCCCAAAATATGAGGGATAATGGAGATATAAAACAAAGGAGGAGTGAAAACAGATGAAGGTCTATTATGAGCAGGATGCGGATCTCAAGTATCTAGACGGGAAGACTGTTGCGGTTATTGGCTATGGGAGCCAGGGGCATGCCCAGGCGCAGAATCTGAGGGACAGCGGCGTTAAAGTGATCGTGGCCGATGTCCCCGGCAGCGAGAACTGGAACAGAGCTGTGGAAGATGGCTTTAAGCCTGTCACTGCAGCAGAAGCAGCAGCTGCTGCTGACATCATTCAGATCCTCATACCTGATGAAAAGCAGGCAGAGCTTTACAAGAGCGACATCGCCCCGCACCTGAAGCCGGGAAATGCCTTGATGTTTTCTCACGGGTTTAACATCCACTTCGGCCAGATCGTTCCTCCGAGAGACGTGGACGTGTTCATGATCGCCCCGAAGAGCCCAGGCCACCTCGTCAGGAGGATGTATGTGGAAGGAGCTGGAGTGCCGGCGCTGGTGGCTGTTCATCAGGACTATACGGGAAACGCCCTGCAGATCGCTTTGGCTTACGCCAAGGGGATCGGATGCACTCGGGCAGGCGTGATCGAGACAACGTTTAAGGAGGAAACTGAGACAGACCTCTTCGGGGAACAGGCTGTTCTCTGCGGCGGGGTTACCGAACTGGTTAAGGCCGGTTTTGACACCCTGGTGGAGGCTGGTTACCAACCGGAGATCGCTTACTTTGAGTGCCTGCACGAGCTCAAGCTGATCGTTGACCTGATGTATGAAGGTGGCATCAGCACCATGCGCTACTCCATCAGCAACACTGCAGAGTATGGCGATCTCACCCGCGGGAAGCGGATCATCACCGAGGAGACGCGCAAGGAAATGAAGAGGATCTTGAAGGAGATCCAAGACGGCAGTTTTGCCAAGGAGTGGCTGTTGGAAAACAAGGTGGGAATGCCTGTCTTTAACGCCCTGAGGAAGAAGGAAGCTGAGCACCTGATCGAGAAGGTGGGCAAACAGCTGCGCTCGATGATGCCGTGGTTGAACAAAAACAAGCTCGTGAAATAAAGGGAGTGCTATCTGACTGGAGGGTAGTGCCTTGGCAAAACGCGTCTATATATTCGATACTACGCTCCGGGACGGTGAACAATCTCCCGGAGTCAGCTTAAATGTTAGGGAAAAACTGGAGATCGCCCATCAGCTCGCTGCTCTTAACGTGGATGTGATCGAAGCGGGTTTCCCGATCGCTTCACCGGGGGATTTTGCGGCTGTGAGAGAAATAGCGAGGGAGGTGCGCGGGCCTGTCATCGCTGCACTCGCCAGGGCAAACAAGGAAGATATCGACCGCGCCTGGGAGGCTCTGCGGGAGGCGGAGAGGCCGCGCATCCACACGTTCATCGCAACATCGGATATACACATGCAGTATAAGCTCAAGAAGAGCAGAGAAGAAGTCTTGGAACAGGCCGTTGCTGCGGTCAAGTACGCCAAGCAGTATACTTCCGATGTGGAGTTCTCCGCTGAGGATGCCTCGCGCAGCGATCTCGACTTCTTGTGCAAGGTGATCGAGGCTGTGATCGAGGCAGGGGCAACGGTGATCAACATACCGGACACTGTCGGTTACGCTGTTCCCTATGAGTTTGGGGATTTCATCGCCCAGATCCGCCAGCGTGTGAAGGGCATCGACAAGGTCATTCTGAGCGTGCACTGCCATAACGACTTGGGTTTGGCAGTTGCTAACTCTTTGGCGGCTGTCCTGAACGGCGCCCAACAGGTTGAGTGCGCTATTAACGGCTTAGGCGAGCGCGCAGGCAACGCCGCCTTAGAGGAGATCGTGATGGGACTTTACACTCGCCAGTCGTATTTCGGCTGCGAAACCGCTATCAAATACAGCGAGATCTACCGCACCAGCAGATTGGTGAGCACTCTCACCGGCGTTCCCGTACAGCCGAACAAGGCGATAGTAGGAAAGAATGCCTTTCTCCATGAGTCGGGGATTCACCAGGATGGTGTCCTGAAAGAACGCCGCACATATGAGATCATGAACCCGCAGCTGATCGGGTTGAGCCAGTCCAATCTTGTGCTAGGGAAGCACTCGGGACGCCATGCCCTGCGGGAGAGGCTGGCTGAGCTGGGCTATATCCTCAGCGATGAGGAGCTGGAGAAGGCTTTTGTGAGGTTTAAAAACCTTGCCGACCGCAAGAAAGAGATCACCGACCTCGACCTTGAAGCTATTGTCAAAAATGAGATCAAGGTGGCGCCGGAGCTGTATGAGCTGTCTTATCTCCATGTCTTGAGCGGCACGACAGTTGTCCCCACCGCTACGGTAGGGCTGAAGAGAAACGGCGTCACTCTGGAGGATGCAGCTTGTGGTGATGGGCCGGTCGACGCTGCCTTTAAAGCGGTTGATAAGATCGTGGGAATCCATGACCTGACGCTGAGCGAATACTCTCTGAGTTCGATAACCGGGGGCAAGGACGCCCAGGGAGAGGTCGTCGTCAGGGTGGAATACAGAGGAAGGACGTTTGTCGGCCGCGGTGTCAGCACCGATGTTATCGAAGCCAGCGTGAAGGCTTACCTCAACGCCATAAACAAGGTGATCAATGAGTACGGCGAAGGTATTCTGTCTCAGGGGGGCGGCGAGGCTCAAAAGGAGCAGCAAAAGTAGAAGCTGAAGGGGGATTTGCCATGGGAATGACCATTACCGAAAAGATTCTTGCTGCCCATGCGGGCAAGAAACAGGTGACTCCGGGGGAATTGATCAACTGCCGGCTTGATCTCATCCTCGCCAACGATATCACAGCACCTGTGGCTATCAACGAGTTCGAGAAGCTCGGAGTTGATCGCGTCTTTGATCCTGAGCGGGTCGTCCTCGTTCCGGATCACTTCACACCCAACAAAGACATCAAGTCAGCTGAACAGTGCAAGCGGGTGAGGGAATTTGCCCGCAGGTTTGGAATCGTCAACTACTTTGAAGTGGGCCGCGTGGGGATCGAACACTGCCTCTTGCCTGAGCAGGGTCTCGTGGTTCCCGGTGACTGCGTGATCGGGGCTGACTCCCACACCTGCACCTACGGAGCCATAGGGGCCTTCGCAACAGGCGTGGGGAGCACCGATCTGGCTGCTGCCATGGCCACTGGTGAGTGCTGGTTCAAGGTACCTGAGAGCATGAAGTTTGTTTTTCACGGAAAGCGGCGCCCTTGGGTGACAGGAAAGGATCTGATCCTCTATTGCATCGGAGACATCGGGGTCGATGGCGCCCGTTACAGGGCGATGGAGTTCACCGGAGAGGCGATCGCTGAGCTTTCGGTGGACAGCAGGATGACGATGTGCAACATGGCCATCGAGGCCGGCGCCAAGAACGGGATCATCGCTCCGGATGAGAAGACAGAGAGCTATGTCAAGGATAGGGCGAAGCGGCCTTACCGTTTCTACAGCAGCGATCCCGATGCCTATTATGTTGAGGTGCGGGAGTATGATGTTTCCGAGATCGAAAGTTTTTACCGTAGCTTCTACTCCGCCGAAATACACCTTGAGTTCCGGCCGGA
>JBNATO010000097.1:0-7829 GCA_049701555.1 Thermacetogeniaceae bacterium
TGTTCTAGTAAACGCCGCTTGTGGGCTGAAAAATAGTGAATCTGTCCTCGCTTATCTCCTGGTCACCGGGAACAGGGTTAACATCCGCTCAGGGCCCGGCACCAGCTATGGAGTTATCGGCCAGGTCGAGGAAGGGGATGTTCTCGAGGCAGTAGGCGAGAGCAACGGCTGGTACAAGGTGAGGTTTCAGGGGAAAACGGGCTGGATCGCCGGTTGGCTGGTCGAGGTTCATACGACGAAGCCACCTGCCCGTGGAGAGCCTGGCACTCTGGATGTCCGCTGCAGGGAGGATGCAGGGGGAGTCGCTGTCACCATTACAGGGGGCGAGGATGCGGAGTTCAGCTGGAAGGAGCTGTCTGGCCCCCAGCGGCTGGTCATAACAGTTCCAGGGGTCACTGTCGTCCGCACCCCCTTGGAGATTTCTGTAAACAAGGCCGGGCTGGAGAAGATCACAACACGCTTGCAGGGGGGGAGCGCAGAGGTTGTTCTTGCTTTTGCTTCAAGCCCTGTGCCGATCTATTACAGGGTCGAGAAGGGATCCCCGGGCGTGTTGAATGTTAACATTCCCTATCAGATAAACCGCGTCGGCGTAAAGAACGTTGAGGACGGGGTGGATATCACGCTCGGCGCAACAGCGCCCCTCTCCTATAACTTCTTCCGGTTGAGCAACCCGTCCAGGCTGGTCTTTGACTTCTCCAATTTCACTCTGATCGGCTCGCTGCTACGCTGGCAGGAGGAGTTAAACCAGGAGGGCTTCACCAGGGCGCGCCTCAGCCAGTATCAGGATGGGGTTGTGCGGCTGGTGGTCGAGGTGACCCGTGGGGTCACCTTTACGAAGGAGGCGCGGCTGAACGGCTGCGAGATCACCCTCAAGTTCAGGCCTGCTACGCAGGCTGGTAGGGTTGTCGTGATCGACCCTGGGCATGGAGGTTCGGACCCTGGAGCTATCGGCCCGAGCGGGGTCAGGGAAAAGGATGTCAATCTGGCGATCGCCATGAGAGTTGTCAGCATCCTGAGGCAGGAAGGCGTCAATGCCCTTTTAACTCATAGCGGGGAGGGTGCTGAGCTCTCGGAGCGCACCGCATTTGCCAACAGCAACGGCGCCGAGGTGTTTGTCAGCATCCATTCCAACTCCTCTGTAAATCCTGCCCTGGGAGGGACGGCGACATATACCTATGCCCCTGTGGGCACATCTCTGGAATCGCAGCGCGATTCCAGGTTGAGGCTGGCATCGCTGTTGGAGGAGGAGTTGGTGAATGCCCTCGGCCTACGGAGGGCTGGGGTTTTTGAGGAAAACTTCTATGTGCTCCGGAATACGCAGATGCCTGCCGCCCTCGTTGAGGTGGCTTTCCTCAGCAACCCCTCCGAAGAACAGATGCTGGTCGATCCCGATTTCCAGAACAGAGCTGCTCAAGCGATTGCCCGAGCGATCATCAGGTTTCTGACCGAGTAACAACATGAAAACCGGCGGTTCGAACCGCCGGTTTTCCATGGCCGGGCAGCTGTTATCCTCGCTATTTGCTCAGCGGGCCTACCGGAAGCACAGTCTTCCGGTAGACGGCGTTGAGCACGCCGGCTGCCGAGGCGTACCAGGCGCATAAGGCGCAGATGATTCCAACGATGCCTCCGGGGACAGATGAGATGATGCCGAATTCAGCGAGGTCGAGGAGAATGAAGGTGATCTCAAGTGTTGTAAAGACTGCGCATACCGCTACATTGACCCGGAAGGAACCGACCCACATATAGGTGTTGAAGATGGTGAAGGCGATGAGGAAGATCCCCGTAGCCGGCCCTCCCCATTTGACAGGTACCCCGCATGCCACGAGCAGCGTCATCAGGGCAAGAGACATCCAGAAGGCACCGTAAGTAGAAAATGCTGTGGCCCCAAACACGTTGTTTTTCTTGTACTCTTGCATTCCGGCAAGCAACTGGGCGAGACCGCCGTAGAAGAAGGCGAGCCCTAGGAAGGCGTGGCCCTCGATTATTTTGGCGTTGGCCATGCTCAAGACGAATGTGGTGAGGGCAAAGCCTCCCAAGCCGAGCGGCCCCGGATCCGCTGTTGCTGCCACATGGCTCACTTCTGCCTTAACGTTGTTGTTGCTCATAAATCACCCCCCCTTACCAAAATTGTGCGAGGCTTCCAGCTACCCGGCCTTGACACCAGGGGTTGTGATCGGCAGTGTGCACCAAAAGCTTTTGTGGAATTCGGGAATGGGAACAGCCGGCATTTCGAGGTGGTTTTCGTTTGTTTGGTGGTAAAAAATTTCAAGAGAGTTGCAGGACAGGGGTCGGACCGTAGGGGATGAATTAGAAATATTTGTTCATTATTATAAGGGGAAATTCAATTCCTGAAAAGAATTTTTTCCACATTTTTATGTTTGTTTTTGATGATTTTATGCATGATAATTTCTCGCTGCTCGGCTGTTGGTGGCATTTAAAACATTGCCTTTCTGGTGATATAATCTAAAGGAATTTGCATAGAGTTCTTTAGGGCTGTTGAGGAGGGGAGCCGGTGGAGGCATCTGAATGGATGGGGTGGTTGCTGATCTTTTTTTCCAGGGTCGTAGACATGACATTGGCGACTTTGCGCACGCTCTTTCTGGTGCGGGAGCGCTCCTGGGTGGCTGGTGCCATCGGCTTTGGGGAGGCGCTGATCTATATCGTTGCCCTCAACCTTGTCTTTCGCCATCTGAACAGCGCCTGGAGTTTCTTTTTTTATGCTGGAGGGTTTGCCTGCGGGAACGTCTTGGGGTCGCTGATAGAAAAGAAGCTGGCTATCGGCTACTTGGTGGTTCAGGTGATACCCAGGCGAGATGCCGATACCATAGCGGAGAAGCTGCGCTCTTCGGGCTTCGGCGTGACTGTGTGGGAAGCCGAAGGGCTTGAGGGGAAGCACATGGTTTTGAACGCTGTGATCAGGCGCAGGGACCGCGAACGACTCTTTTCTCTTCTGAGAGAGATCGACGATAATGCTTTCGTGGCCGTGAGCGAGGTTCGCTCGAAAGAGGGTGGAGTTTTCGGTTTTACTCAATCAAAATGAACGATGAATGGAGATGAAGAGGGTTGGAAGAGGTACAGCCCATTGGGATCTTTGATTCCGGTGTGGGTGGTTTGACTGTAGTGAAATTCATCTTCAAAAAGCTTCCAGGGGAGAGGATCGTCTATTTTGGGGATACGGCCCACCTCCCCTATGGTTCGCGGACCCCAGAGGAGCTGATCGCCTTTGGGGAAGGGATCGTCTCCTTTTTGTTGCAGTTTAGGGTAAAGGCTATAGTGGCAGCCTGCAACACCAGTTCATCTATATCCTTGCCTTACTTGAAGAAAAAGTTTCAAGTGCCGATCTTAGGAGTGCTCGAGCCCGGTGTCAGGGCGGCGCTCAGTGTCACCAGGAACAAGCGGGTTGGGGTTATCGCAACAGCTGCTACGGTAAACAGCGGGGCTTACCCCCGTGCCTTTGCAAGCCAAGCTCCCGACGTGAAAGTCTTCGTCCAGGCCTGTCCTCTTTTTGTGCCTTTGGTTGAAGCCGGGTTGGCGGATTCACCTGAGGCCAGAAAGGCTGCGATGGAGTATCTCGCTCCTCTCAAAGAGGCAGGGATCGACACCTTGGTTTTAGGATGTACCCATTATCCCTTTCTTGCTCCGGTTATCACTGAGGTTCTTGGGGAAGATGTGAGGCTTGTTGATCCTGCTGAGGAGACTGTCAAGGAATTGGCGGAGCTGTTGAAGAAAAGCGGCAGGAGGAGCTCTGGAAGCGGTTCAGGGCCGGTCGACGGGCATCTCTTCTTTACCAGCGGGCCTGCGGTCTCCTTTTACAGCGCCGGAAAGAGATTTCTCGGGGATTTCCCCTTTGTGGTTCACCAGGTACAGCTTGATGGAAGAAGGGGATGAAAGGCTGGAGGTAGGCATGTCGAGCAGATTTGTGGTAGAATTTAGCAATAAATGTGTTAGGGGTTGGTGGTTATGCGCCCGGATGGCAGGAAGCCAGAAGAGCTGCGTCCTGTGAGGATAACCCGAAACTATCTCAAATATCCGGAAGGCTCGGTTTTGATCGAGATGGGTGATACCAAGGTTATCTGCACGGCGAGCATCGAGGATAAGGTTCCTCCTTTCCTGAAAGGAGGGGGAAAGGGGTGGATCACCGCTGAGTACAGCATGCTTCCTCGCTCAACTCCTGTTCGCACTCCCAGGGATATCACACGGCTGCGGCTGAATGGGAGGTCGTGTGAGATCCAGAGGCTCATCGGGAGGTCGCTGCGTGCTGTGGTCGATCTGGAGAGGCTGGGAGAGCGCACCATTTGGATCGACTGCGACGTGATCCAGGCCGACGGTGGGACAAGGACTGCGGCGATCACTGGAGCTTTTGTCGCTCTGGTGGATGCCCTGCGCTTCCTCCAGCAACAGGGTATGCTCGAGGGGATTCCTCTGCGCGATTACCTTGCTGCCATCAGCGTCGGCAAGGTGGAAGGGGAGCTGCGCCTCGACCTGTGTTTTGACGAAGATTCGCAGGCGGAGGTGGATATGAATGTGGTTATGACAGGCGCAGGGGAGTTCGTGGAGATCCAAGGGACAGCCGAGGGCAAACCCTTCACCGCTGAGGAGTATAAGCTCCTTCTCGATCTTGCAGCAAAGGGTATAGAGCAATTGATCACAATTGAAAAGGAGTTGTTGGGTGATCTTCATGCAGAAGATCGTGATCGCCAGCAGGAATCAGGGGAAAATAGCGGAATTTAAAGAGTTGCTGAAGGATCTTCCTGTGGAAATACTGACGCTGAACGACTTCCCCTCAATTCCTGAGATCCAGGAGACGGGTTCCAGCTTCCGAGAGAATGCTCTTCTTAAGGCGCGGGCCGTGACAGCCTATACAGGGCTGATAGCTCTGGCGGACGACTCTGGTCTAGAGGTTGATTGCCTAGGAGGCGCTCCGGGCGTTTACTCTTCGAGGTATGCGGGGCCGGAACAGGATGATGCCGCCAACAACAGAAAGCTCCTCGCCGCTCTGGAGGGCGTGCCCTTGTACCAGCGGACTGGGCGTTTCCGATGTGTCATCGCCATCACTACCCCAGAAGGCGGTGAGT
Source organism: Thermacetogeniaceae bacterium (assembly GCA_049701555.1). Classification (GTDB taxonomy): domain Bacteria; phylum Bacillota; class DSM-12270; order Thermacetogeniales; family Thermacetogeniaceae; genus JBNATO01. The sequence goes on from JBNATO010000097.1 coordinate 5,076, forward strand.
ATCTGAGCGAAGGAGTCTGTGAGGGATTGATCGCCCTAGAGCCGCGCGGCGATGGCGGTTTCGGATATGATCCCTTGTTTATAGTGCCTGCTCTTGGCAAGACCTTTGCGGAGCTCGGCCCTGAGGTAAAAAACAGGATCAGCCACCGGGCGCAGGCGATGCGCAACGCCAGGGAGTTGCTCAGACGGATCCTGGGGAGAACGGAGGGGAAAAGGGATGCGAGTGGGGATACTGAGTGACTCGCACGGTGACTTGGAACAGGCGAGGAGGGCGGTAGAGGAGATGGGGGAGATCGACCTCTTGGTCCATGCCGGGGACTACTACCGCGATGCTCTCTGCCTGGCGGATCGCTTTGGCCTGGAGGTAAAGGCTGTTGTCGGCAATTGCGACCGCGGCGCAAAGGGGCCCGTCGAAGAACTCTTCGAGCTTGCGGGGCGAAAGGTTTATCTGACGCACGGCCACATCTATGGTGTGAAACAAGGGCTCTTGAGGCTGCACTACCGAGCCAGGGAGGTGGGGGCTGACATCGTCATCTTTGGACACACCCACATACCTGGGAAGGAGGATGTTGACGGGGTCCTCTTCCTAAACCCTGGCAGCGTAGTCTGGTCGCGCCTTGGTGGGAAGGGGAGCTATGCTGTGCTGGAACTTGAGGAGAGGAGATGCGAGGCTGCGATTTTTGAGCTTCCTTGAGGGTGTTAGTTTGAAACCGCCCTGTTCAGTCGTTTTCCCATAAGGGGTTGTTAGCTGCGGAACGGTTTGTAAATCGCGCCTGTTGAAAGATTAGGGAGAACGTGCTATACTTATTCTTGCTCGACGGGGTGTGGCGCAGTTTGGTAGCGCGCTTGGTTTGGGACCAAGAGGTCGGGAGTTCAAGTCTCCCCACCCCGACCATTAGTTGAGAGGGATATTGCTGAAGAATTTGCGATGTGGTAAAATAGCGATTGAAGCGGGCGGGTGTAGCTCAGTGGTAGAGCCCTGGCCTTCCAAGCCAGTCGGGTGGGTTCGATTCCCATCACCCGCTCCATTTTTATGTCCCAGTAGCTCAGCTGGATAGAGCAACGGACTTCTAATCCGTCGGTCGGGGGTTCGAATCCCTCCTGGGACGCCATGCTTGAAAATTAAGCATTTTCAACGCCTGAAGCCTCCTGATGAATCCGTCGGTGCTAAGGAGGCTTCTTTTATGGCTAAAATCGCAAGGTTAACTGCCAGAAATGTTAATTTGTGCCATGCCTTGAGTGAATTTCTTTTATTCAAGCAGGCAGGGGGTACATCGGAGAGAACGCTGAAGGATTACGGCTATCACCTCAACGCCTTCCTAAAGGCATACCCAAAACTTAAGAGCTACGACGACGTAAGAAACGCTGTTCTTGCTTACCTCAGCAAACCCTGCTCTCCTGCCTACAGAAACATCAAGCTCCGCTACTTGCGTTCATTCTTCAACTGGTGCGTATCCCAAGGCTATCTTCCTGCCAACCCGTTAGCAGGGGTGAGGCAGGCCAAAGAGGATTTAAACCGCATCCGACACGCAAGTCTGGAAGATGTCAAGAAGCTGTTGGAGCAGCCGGATAAGAACACCTACACGGGATTAAGAGACTACTGCCTGATACTGGTTCAGCTCGACACGGGCGTCAGGCCGGGGGAATTACTGCAAGCCAAGGTCAGCGACTTGACGCTGGAGACTAGGGAGTTATACATCCGCCCTGAAGTGGCTAAGACACGTGTCGGGAGAACGCTGGTGCTTTCACCGTTCACGTGCCAGTGGCTGGCTAAGCTAATCAGCATCAGGCCGAAGTGGTGGAGCGATGACGTGCCTATTTTCGCCTCAGAGAACGGAAAACCGCTTGACACAGATACCTTTGGGCACAGGCTGAGGAAATACTGCCAGAAGGCAGGGGTAAAGGTTACGCCTTATGGCTTGAGGCACACTTTCGCCCTTGAGTTCCTGAAGGAGAGCAATGATCCATTTGCTCTGCAACGCATCTTGGGGCATCAAGATTTGACTATGACACGCAGATATGTGCGTTATCTTCAGGAAGATGTGCGGGAAATCCACGAAAAAGCGTCTCCGGTTCAAAAACTCCTCTCAATGGGGAAGAAAGCACCGAGGAAGGTTCATGGTGAAAAGTGAATGGGGCTGGGGTTTATCCCCAGCCTTTGCGTTACCCTGCGATTGTTGCGTTATTTTGCGAAACGTTCCGCTAAGCTCTCAGCAGGCTCAGCTCACCCACCAGCTCACTCCAAGCCGCTTTCTCCGCCTGCCTCTGGGCTACCGTCTCAGGGTCGGTTGGAGCAGAGGCGGTCTGCTGGTAATGCTTCGCCAAAAGCTCATCGAGCTTTGCCGTCTCGATGACTTTGAGAGCGGCTTTGACGTTTCCAGCATCGAGTGCCTTGTCCAAAACAGCAAGGGCTTTGCACAGAACAGTTTTGTACTTGTTGAATACTTCCTCCCAAAGCTCCTGCTGTAGGCGGTTTATCACAGCGACAAAGGCTGGGTCTTGCTTCCACTCCCAAATCGTTGTGCGGTTGACACCCAACGCCTCTGCGGTCTCCTCAACTCCTCTGCCTAACGCCAGCATCTGAGCCGCAAGCATCTGCTTTGGGGAAAGTTGGGTTTCGTTGTTTTTAGTTGCCAATCCAATCGCCTCCCGAATTCAGTTTATCACCAAGGCCAGCAGGCACATCAGGGCACCTGCCAAGCCGATTGTCAGGCTAACGTAAAAGGCCACATTGTAGAAAGTGATTTTGCTCATC
>JBNATO010000098.1:0-7785 GCA_049701555.1 Thermacetogeniaceae bacterium
GGGGAAAGAGTACGACGGTAGAGATATCGTCCCCCTCGATGAGCTGGCGATCAGGGACGCCTGCAAGCAGATCAAAGGGAAGGTCGACTCCATCGCCATCACCGGCGTCTTCTCTCCGATGATACCCGACCAGGAAGAAAGGGCAGCGGAAATTATCAGAGAGGAACTCGGGGACATACCGATTACCCTCTCCAACCATATCGCTTCGATCTCTCTCCTGGAGAGAGAGAACTCCACCATCTTAAACGCCGCAGTGATCACTGTGATGCGTAGGGCTGTTGAGGCTCTTAAGAAGGCCGTAAAGGAGCGCGGGATCGAGGCGCCTCTTTTCATCGTCCAGAATGACGGCACAGTGATGTCGGCGGATTATGCAGTGAACTATCCGATCTTTACAGTTGCATCTGGGCCTGCCGCAAGCGTGAGAGGGGCAGTTTATCTCTCTGGCATCGATAATGGCGTTGTGGTGGACATCGGCGGGACATCGACGGATGTGGCATATATCGTCAACGGCTTTCCGAGGGAGTCATCGATCACCGTCACAATCGGCGGCGTAAAAACGAATATCAGATGCCCAGACCTGATGTCGATAGCGCTCGGCGGTGGAACGATCGTCAAGACTAGAGGGAATCAGGTTATCGCACATGGGCCTGAGAGCGTGGGCTATAACCTGGTCAAATTGGGCAGGTCTTTTGGTGGACCGCTGATCACCACCCATGATATTGCTGTGGCCAAGGGGATCGTTGACCGCAGGCTGGAGATCTTTGAAACCGACTTTGCGCCTCATATCGATAAGGTCAAGGCCCTGGATAAAGACCTGGTAGAGGCCGCTTATCAAATCATCAAGAATACACTGGAGGTTGCTATTGACCAGATGAAGACAGTAGCCGGCGATGTAAAGGCGATCTTCGTCGGCGGCGGTGCGCTTGTTGTGCCCAGGGAGAACCTTGAAGGGATCTCGGAGGTCGTATTGCCACCTCACTTCGAAGTTTGTGGTGCTATCGGGACAACAATTGCCGAGATCGGAGCTTATGCCGAAGGCGTGGCAGATTTGGAAGTGGAGGATAGAGATGAGGCGATCAACAGGGTGATTGAGAAGGCAAAGGATGAGGCTGAAAAAGCCGGGGCGATCAGGAGTACCGTCGAAGTGATCGACATTGAAGAAATACCGTTTGCCTATATGCCCGGAAAACGCGAGAAGGTGCGCATCAGAGTGAAAGGGAAAATATTCGAGTAAGGGGAGAGAAGCGCGGATGTCGGAGAAGGTCTTCAAGACGCTGGAAAAATGGGGAGTTAAAAACTATAAGATCATCGACAAGCAGGCGATAAAAGAGATCACGCTGGGAGCCTCGATCCTTGCCACAGGCGGTGGGGGAGATCCGGAGATCGGGCTGTTGTGGGCGTATAAGGTTTTGGATGAAGGCAAGACTGTGGTGATGGTCGATCCTATGGATATACCCGATGATATTCTGGTAGCTAGCCCCGCCTGTTTGGGAGCGCCTGTAGTTCTTACCGAGAAACCCCCTTCCTCTGATGTTTTGAATAGGGCAATCAAAAAGCTTGAGCAATACTGGGGGAAGAAGCTTGAGGCGACGATCCCGATTGAATGCGGTGGGGTAAATTCCACCGTTGCCTATGCAGCTGCCGGCGAGTTTGAAGTGCCGGTGATCGACGTAGACGGGATGAACAGGGCATTTCCAGAACTGCAGATGACATCCTGGGTTACAAAAGGGGTGAATGCCTCTCCTACGGTTTCCTGCGATGACAGAGGTAATGTCACTGTGATTGACACAGGTGACGACAATAAGATGGCAGAAAACATTGCCAGGCGTGTTGCCATGGCTTATGGCGGTATTTCCTGGATTGCGACATACCCGATGACAGGAAAACAGGTTAAAGAGGCTTCAATTTTGAATTCCCAGAGCATCGCCTGGGAGCTGGGGAAGGCTGTCTACAGGGCGAGAGAGAAGCACCTTGACCCAGTGAAGGAAATGCTCGACAGTTTGAAGGCCACAAGGAATGTCGTCGGAATGAAGGTGTTTAAGGGCAAGATCGTGGATATTTCCAGGGAATTCGGCGGAGAGGCGACGAAGGGATTCAGCCTTGGAAGGATAAGGATGGACGGGCTTGACGAGTACAAGGGAAGCGTAGCGGAGATCGACTTCCAGAATGAGTGGCTTGTTTTGCGGATCGATGGCAAGATCAGGTGCCTGCCTCCAGATCTGATCGCCATCGTGGACTCTGAGACAGGAGAACCGATCCGGACTGACATAATGAAGTACGGGTATAGGGGGTCGATCATACTAATACCTGCCCACGAGAGGATGAGAACGCCTGAGGGTATCAAGCTATTTGGGCCCCGGTACTTTGGCTATGACATGGATTACGTCCCTGTAGAAGAGCTAAACAAGGAGGTGTTAGGTGATGGCCGGCAGCTTCAATGAAACCGAAAAGGCCATTATCAATTTCATCAAGGAAAATCCGTACAGCGAGAGGAAAGCTGTGCTGGAAGCCCTGAGCGGGAGACCGGGCCTGGAAGAGTCGCTGGAGAGGCTTGTTGAGGAAATGGTGCTGATCGAACTCACTGGGCCAACGGAATCGAGCCTGGAATCCAGGGTGCCGAAGAAGATCTACATGATCAATCCGGAGAAAGAAAGCGAGTTGGAAGGGATATAAAGTGGATTTTAGCAGGCGCGTGGAGAGATTGCTCGGCCTTTTGCAGGAAAAGGATCTGGATGCGGTAATTCTCGGAGACAGAGCCAACGTCAGGTATTTTACCGGCGTGCGGTTTAATACCGCATCCTTTTCTTTCCTTTTTGTATCAAGGGGTGGCGACGTTGCGCTTTTGACCGCTGTTCTCGACTATAACAGGGTGAAAAGGGATTGCTGGATCAAGGATATCATAAAGTTCCCGGAGGACGACCCCAACTACTTAAAACCCTTGAAAGAGCTGCTGTATGGCAGAAAGATCGGGCGTCTCGGGGTAGAGTTTTCCAGCGTCACGGTTGAAAGAGAGAATTTGATCAAAGAGGTAACTGATGCTGAGCTCTATAATATCGAGAGCGATCTTTTGAGACTCAGAATGATCAAGGAACAAGATGAGATCGAAATGCTCAGAATCGCTGCGAAAATTGCGGAGAAGGGTATGATTAAAGCTCTGGAGAGCCTGAGAGAAGGAATCAAGGAGTATGAGGTATCCGCCATTGCTCAGGATGTGATGATGAGAGAGGGTGCAGAGGGATTGTCCTTTGAGCCCTTCGTCATGTCGGGCGAGAACGCCTGGCTCCCTCAGCGGTTCTCTTCGGAGAAAGAGCTGAAGAAGGGTGAACTCGCTCTTTTCGATATGGGGTGCATCTACAAGGGGTATTGCTCTGATCTCACCAGGACGTTTTCGCTTGGGGGTCTTTCCGACGAGCAGAAACATCTGTTCAGAGTCGCTTGTGAGGCTCAACAGAGAGCCATTGAAGCGGTGAAGCCTGGAGTGCTGGCAGAAGAGATCGATAGAGCGGCCAGGGGCTATATCGAAGAGAAGGGGTATGGGAGATATTTTCCCCACCTCACCGGCCATGGCGTAGGGCTTAGCATTCACGAAATGCCGATCGTGGATGTAGGGAGCAAGACAGTGCTGGAACCAGGGATGGTCGTAACCATTGAACCCGGCATCTATCTGGAAGGCGTTGGGGCAGCCCGGGTAGAGGACATGGTGCTCGTGACGGAGAGCGGTCATGAATTGCTGACAAATGTTCCCAGGGATTGGATAGGTGGTTAGCGATGAGCGTCTACGATATTTTAAAGGATTGGGGTATCGACAACTACAGGGTTGTGGATGAACAGGGCCTGAAAGAGATCACCCTTGGGGCATCGATCCTAGCCACCGGGGGCGGCGGTGATCCAGAGATCGGGTTTTTGTGGGCTCTCAATGTGGTGAAAGAAGGAAAAGATATCGTCTTGATCGACCCTCAGGATTTTCCCGATGACGCCTTAGCTGCCATCGCCGGGTGTTTGGGAGCACCTGTTGTGTTGACGGAAAAACCGCCGAACGGGAAAGAGGTCTTGTGGTGCCTGGAGAGTCTGAAGAGGTATCTGGGCAAAGAGATTCAGGCCATTATCCCTCCTGAAGCCGGGGGTGTGAACACGCCGGTTCCGATGGCGGTGGCCGGAGCTGTAGGCATCCCTGTGGTTGATGCTGATGGCATGGGCAGGGCTTTCCCGGAGCTGCAGATGACCTCCTTTTATACCCATGGGATTATGCCGTCACCGACAGCGGCGGCTAACGAAAAAGGAGCAGTAACGGTCGCGGATACGGTAGATGCCATCATGGCAGAAAGAATCATCAGAAATGCCGCCATGGCCTATGGCGGAATTTCCTGGATTGCAGGTTATCCGATGACAGGCAAGCAGCTGAAAAAAGCAGCGATCTTTAACTCCATTACCAAGAGCTGGGAACTGGGTAAGGCGGTCTATAGATGCAGGAGGACCCATGAGGACCCGATTGCAAAGATCGTCGAGATCGTGGGAGGATTTAAGGTATTTAAGGGGAAGATCATCGATATCAACCGCGAATTCGGGGCAGAAAAGACCAAAGGGTTCTCGATGGGGAGGCTTACCCTGGAGGGGCTTGATAAGTACAAAGGCGAAAGGGCCTTTGTGGATTTCCAGAACGAATGGCTGCGGCTTGAAATAAGCGGGAAAGTCCGATGCCTGACGCCGGATTTGATCTTGATCCTGGATTCAGAGACAGGAGAGCCGATCAGGACCGACATCGTAAAATACGGATACCGCGGCAGCATCGTTGTGGTTCCGGCTGATGAAAAGATGCGCACACCAGAGGGGATTAAAACCTTTGGGCCGAAGTATTTCGGCTATGAGGAGGACTATACCCCTGTCGAGAAACTCGTGTTGAAATAGAGCTTTTGGGAAGGCTCTTGCCTTGCCTGAGAGGGGTAAGGTAGGAGCCTTTTGGTTTTGGGTCTGATGATGACCATACTGAGGGTTTAAGGGGAGGTGGCAAGATGCAGATCTCCAGGTCGATCATCGCAGTGGACTCCCACACCATGGGAGAGCCGACGAGGGTCGTGATCGGGGGCATACCGCAGATCCCTGGTAAAAGTATGGCTGAGAAAAAAGAGTACCTAGAAAAAAGGATGGACCACCTGCGGAGGGCATTGATGCTGGAGCCGCGCGGCCATGACGATATGTTTGGTTCCATCATCACCGAGCCGACAAGCCCTGAAGCCCATCTCGGGATCATCTTCATGGACACCGGCGGATATCTCAATATGTGTGGTCATGGTACGATCGGGGCTGTGACTGTGGCAGTGGAGTTAGGAATGGTGGAGGTGAAGGAGCCAGAGACGGAAGTGGTGCTGGAGACGCCGGCAGGATTGGTAGAGACCCGCGTCAGGGTGGAAAAGGGGAAGGCGAAGAGTGTTACAGTTCGGAATGTTCCTGCGTTTTTATTCGAGGAGGGAGTGGAAATCACCCTTCCTGGTTATGGGACGGTCAGGGTTGATATCGCTTTCGGAGGGAGCTTCTTCGCACTGGTGAAGGCGGATGACCTCGGCCTGGAGGTTAAGAAGGAAAACATCAGCAGGCTGATCGAGCTCGGCCTAAAGGTGAGGGATGAGGTGAATAAAAAGGTGAGGGTTTACCACCCGGAAAAGCCGCATATTAAGACTGTGGATCTGACGGAGATATCCGATCACCCGTCTCACCCTGCTGCTCACGCCAAGAATGTTGTGATTTTCGGCAGGAAGTCTGTGGACCGTTCCCCCTGTGGCACCGGCACCTGTGCGAAGATGGCACAGCTCTATTTTAAGGGCGAACTTTCCCTGAACCAGGATTTTGTCCATGAGGGTATTCTCGGAACCATGTTCACCGGCCGGCTGGTGGGCACCACGAGAGTGGGTGATTTCGAGGCGGTGATCCCGGAGATCACAGGCCGGGCTTTTATCACGGGGATCAACCATTATGTCATCGATGAGGAGGACCCCTTGAAGTATGGATTTTCTTTGAGATAGAGGGGTTGCATTTCGGTTGAGAGCGGATTATACTATACAGCAAATTTAATGATCTGGATGAAAGTCGAGGAAGGAGAGAAGTAGGCGGGACACAGTCCTCCAGGGAGGAGATGCCGGAGACTGCGAGCATCTCTAGGATATGCCCTGCTGAAGTTCGCTCCGGAGACGCCGGCTGAAACCGCAGCGTGCGGCAAGTAGGCTGGGCCGTGATCCCGACGTTAAGAGGGAAGGGTATCGGAATGAGCATTCCCGTACCTGGATGAGTGGGCGTTTCGGCCAAGAAGGGTGGTACCGCGGAAGCCTGCCGCTTTCGTCCCTTAAAGGGAGGCGGCAGGCTTCTTTAATTCTTTGAGTTTTCTAGGGGTGAGTGGATGATGCGTCGGATCGGCTATTTAGGGCCAAAAGGGACGTTTTCAGAAGAAGCTGCCTTGGTTTACTCGGGGGGCAACGCTGTAGAACTGGTCGCATGTCCTTCCGTTGAAGCTGTTCTGAAGGGGGTGATTGATGGTACGTTCGAAGAAGGGATTGTTCCCGTGGAAAACTCCACAGAGGGTGCTGTGGGGGTGGTGCTCGATATGCTTGCAGGCTGTCTTGAACTCTATGTGCGCTGTGAGGTTGTTTTGCCTGTTCTTCACTGCCTTATGGCCGGATATGGGGTTGAGCTTGGGCAGGTAGAAAAGGTGATCTCGCACCCCCAGGCCCTTGCTCAGTGCCGCCAGTTCCTGAACCGCCATCTTCCCGGAGTCGCTCAGGAGGAGGCTCCGAGCACCGCAGCTGCAGCGTCTATGGTGGCAGCGAGCAGCCGTCCCTGGGCAGCTTTGGGATGCGCCAGGTCTGCAGATGAGTTTGGGTTGAACGTTCTTGTGCCCGTTGCTAATGACTTTTCTGGCAATGTTACCCGTTTTTGGGTGCTCGGGAAAGAGCAGCGTTCCCTGGAAAATAATGATGAAGCTTTAAAGACTTCCATCATCTTTGAGGTAGAGCATAGGCCGGGTGCTCTTTATACTGTTCTTGGCGAATTTGCCTGGCGGGGGATCAACCTCACCAGGATCGAGTCCAGGCCAGCAAAAAGGCGCTTAGGTGACTACCTGTTCTTCCTCGATTTCTGCGGGAGCCAGAAACAGCCCAGGGTCAGGGATGCCCTGAAAGGTGTTGCGAAAAAGGTTTTAAATCTTAAAATTTTGGGCTCCTACCCGGTTATTGACTGCACTGCTGATGGTTCTGCAAATTATCCCGGAATGTAGCTCTTTGCACGTTGTGTTTGGGAAAAAATTTGCATTACAACTGAAAAACGGGTAAATTAGAGCTAGCTGGAAGAGCGCTGAGATGCCGATTGGAGAAAACTGTTGTTTGCGAGGGAAGAGGATGCTGTTCAAGGGGTGAAACCTTCTTGTTGAGGGTCACAGGTATAAGGCTCAGCCTTGATGAGGGCGAGAGAGAGCTCAGAAAGAAGATAGCTGAAAAGCTGGGAGTAAAGGAAAAGGATATTATCACCCTGCAGATCTCCAGGAAATCGATCGATGCCAGGAGGAAAAACGTTTCGTTTGTTTATGCTGTCGACGTCGCTGTTAGGAATGAGGGAAAGGTGCTTGCAAGATGCCGCGGCGACCGTTCGATAGCCATCGCCCCCGATCTGGAATACCGCTATGTGCAGCCTGGCGATGAAAGGCTGCGGCACCGACCGGTTATCGTGGGGACAGGACCTTCAGGCTTGTTTGCTGGGTTGATCCTTTCCCAGATGGGCTACCGGCCGCTGCTCCTGGAGAGG
>JBNATO010000099.1:0-7738 GCA_049701555.1 Thermacetogeniaceae bacterium
CAGGATCAAAGGGGGGCTCTTTGACGAGGAAGAGGGGTGATCTCCTTGGCTGAAATAAGGGAGCAGCCGGCTTGGAGGCAGCTCAGGAGCGACCTGGAGAGCGGGAGGGTCGCCCACGCCTACATCTTCGCCGGCAGGGCGCCCTTGGAGAAAGGAGCTGCGGCGGAGTTCTTTGCCAAGAGCCTCCTCTGCCTTTCAGAGGAGGGGGAGGCCTGCGGGAGGTGCCCGTCATGTGCAGCCTGGGAGCGCGGGACGCATCCTGACTTTCATAGCATGGAGCCCCAGGGGGGTTCCATAAAACTGGAGCAGATCAAGGCTTGGCAGCCCTTTTTCAGCTACCATCCGCATCTGGGGAGGCGCCAGGTGTTTCTGATCGAGAGGCCTGAGCTGATGACCCCTGAGGCGGCAAACAGCCTCCTCAAGGTTCTCGAGGAGCCCCTCCCAGACACCGTCTTTTTGCTCAAGACAGAGGACGAGAGGGCGCTCCTCCCGACGGTCGTCTCTCGCTGCAGGGTGGTCTTCTTCCGGCAGGAGGGCCAGGAATTTGGTCGGGCCTCGGCTGATGAGGAAAAGGAGGAGTTCGTCCGCTTGGTCCTGAGCGGGAGCAGCGCCGAGCTGCTGCGCTTCTTGCGCTCTTCCAAGCTGGACCGCAGCGGTGGGCGGGAGGCCTTAAGCGCCCTCCTGGACGAGCTGGAGAGCGCCTATAGGGCGGAGAGGGAGCGGATGGCGGTTGGAGGCGAGGCCGATCGGGGGCTGAATATTCTGGGGTGTCTGGAAATAATACTAAAAGGGTTGCGCCTGCTCGATGAAAACGCCAACGTTCAGCTGGCATTGGCCTCGACGCTGTACAAGGTGCAGAGGCGGCTGCGGGGGCAGGCGCAGCCAAAGAGAGGTTGAAGAGCGAGAACTCGGGAAGCGAGGAACTGCTGACATGCAAGCAGAACAGGAGTATCGGGATGAAGGCTGCTCCGGCCAGGCTCCGCCTTCGGAGCCAGCCTGCGATAAAGGCGCTTCTGAATGCGCTGAGGATAAGGTTCTTGTCGTTGGGGTGAGGTTTCGCAAGGCAGGGAAGATCTACTTCTTCAAGCCCGGCCAGCTGCAGCTTGAGAAAGGCGACGAGGTTATCGTGGAGACGGTCAGGGGGATCGAATACGGCAGGGTGGTGATCGAGCCGCGCTGGGTTCCCGTGGAGGAGACGGTCGCTCCTCTGCGGGAGGTGATCCGGAAGGCGACCCCTGAGGACCGCATCAAGGTGGAAGAGAACCGGAGGGACGCCAAGGAAGCCTTTGCCATCTGCCAGCAGAAGATCGCCGAGCACGGCCTGCCGATGAAGCTGATAGACGCTGAGTACACCTTCGACAGGGGGAAGATCCTCTTCTACTTCACCGCAGAGGGGAGGGTTGACTTCCGCGAGCTGGTGAAGGACCTCGCCTCTATCTTCAAGACGAGGATCGAGCTGCGGCAGATCGGCGTGCGCGACGAGGCGAAGCTCCTGGGGGGGATCGGCCCCTGCGGCAGGGAGCTCTGCTGCTGCACCTTTCTCTGCGAGTTCGAGCCTGTATCGATCAAGATGGCGAAATGGCAGAACCTCTCTCTGAACCCTACCAAGATCAGCGGGATCTGCGGCAGGCTGATGTGCTGCCTCAAGTTCGAGGAGGACATCTACAGGCCCTGCCTCGGGGAGGAGAGCGCCCCTCCGCCGGAAGAGGGGGAGGATGTATCCTACCTCTGCGATGAGGAGTTCGGGGAAAGAGGCCTGGAAGACGGAGAAGAGGATGTTTAGAGATGGGAGAGCTTTATCTCTGCGCAACCCCGCTGGGCAACCTTGAGGACATCACCCTGCGCGCCTTGAGGGTGTTGAGGGAGGCCGATCTGATCGCCGCCGAGGACACCAGGCACACCAGGAAGCTCCTCTCCCACTACGGGATCCACACGCCGACGACGAGCTTCTACGAGCACAACCAGGCCGTCAAGATCCCCTATCTCCTCGAGGAGCTGAGGAAGGGGAAGAGGATCGCCCTGGTGACAGATGCCGGGTTGCCGGGGATCGCCGATCCCGGCTATCCCCTGGTGAGGGCAGCCCTGGACGACGGGCACAGGGTGACGGTGGTGCCTGGGGCTTCTGCCGTTGTGGCAGCCTTGGTGATCTCCGGCTTTCCTCCCCAGCCTTTCTATTTCCACGGCTTCTTGCCGCGGGAGAAGGGGGAGAGGCGCGAGCTGTTGAGGGAGCTCAAGGAGGAGGCCAGGACTGGGGTCTTCTACGAGGTCCCCCACCGCCTCCTGGAGACCTTGGAGGACTTTGTCGAGGTCTGGGGAAGCGGGCGGCGCCTCTGCATCGCCAGGGAGCTCACCAAGCAGTTTGAGGAGGTGCTGCGCTGCACCTTCGCCGAGGCCCTCGAGCACTTCGAGAAGAACCCGCCGCGCGGGGAGTTCACCATTGTGACCGAGGGGAAGAGGGAGGATGAGGTGCCTCCTGCAGCCGATCCCCTCCATGTGAGGGAGGCCGTGGATGCCCTCATCAGGGCTGGGGCGGATCTGACCGCTGCCTGCAAAGGGGTGGGGCGCGCCTTGGGCCTTTCCCGGAGCGAGGTCTATAAGATCTATCACCGATCAAAGTAAAAACCCCGCTGCAGGGTTGCGGGGTTTGTCGATTTTTGCTTGGCTGAAGCCTCTCAGACCGCCTCTTTGGCCATCGCTGCGGCGCACTCACGGCAGATGTTCTTGCCGCGGAAGTTGATGATCCCATCGGCGTTGCCGCAGAAGATGCAGGCGGGTTCGTACTTCTTGAGGATGATCTTTTCCCCGTCGACATAGATCTCTAGGGCGTCTTTTTCGGCGATCCCCAGCGTCCTCCTGAGCTCGATGGGGATCACGACCCTGCCGAGCTCGTCGACCTTCCGGACCACACCCGTTGACTTCATAAGCTCTCCCTCCCTTACAAAATTTCGACAAAAATTCTAAAGAAAAGGGTACCATCTCTTCCATTAAAAGTCAACAGCCTGTCCGCAATAGAGCAAAAAAATACAGAAAAGCAAAAAAACCCATGTTTTGTGAAAAGATTTTTGGAGATCCAGCGTTTGTGGCGTATCTCCAGGATTTATGTGGTATAATAAACCCTTGAGAAAATTTCCGTGGAAGAAAGGGGCGGAGCCCGAAAGCCTGCGGGCAAGATGGGCGCAGAGATGGGCGAAAAGGTCTTTTACGTGACCACTCCTATTTACTATCCCAGCGACAGGCTTCACATCGGCCATGCCTATACGACGGTGGCCGCTGACTGCATAGCCCGCTACAAGCGGATGCGGGGCTACGACGTCTTCTTCCTCACAGGCTCCGACGAGCACGGCCAGAAGATCGAGCGCAAGGCCCGGGAGAAGGGGATGGAGCCGAAGGAGTATGTCGATGGGATCGTGGCCACCTTCAAGGAGCTGTGGCGCAGGCTGGAGTGCGAATACAGCGACTTCATCAGGACGACCGAGCCGCGCCACGAGAAGGCTGTCCAGAAGATCTTCATGAAGCTCTACGAGCAGGGGGATATCTACAAGTCCACCTATGAGGGGTGGTACTGCACACCCTGCGAGACCTTCTGGCTGGAGAGGCAGCTCGTCGACGGCAACTGCCCGGACTGCGGGAGGCCCGTGGAGCTGCTGCGGGAGGAGAGCTATTTCTTCAGGCTCTCCAAGTACCAGGACAGGCTCCTTGCCTATATCGAGGAGCACCCAGAGTTCATTCAGCCTGTAAGCCGCCGCAACGAGATGATCAACTTCATAAAAGGCGGGCTTGAGGACCTCTGTGTCAGCCGGACGACCTTCAGCTGGGGGATACCGGTTCCCTTCGACCCCAAGCACGTCGTCTACGTGTGGTTCGACGCTCTCGTGAACTACCTCTCGGCCCTGGGCTGGCAGGACGGTGACGAGAAATTCCAGCGCTACTGGCCGCACGCCGTGCATCTCGTCGGGAAGGACATCGTCCGCTTCCACACGGTGATCTGGCCGATCATCCTGATGGCAGCGGGGATCGAGCCGCCGCGCGCCGTCTTCGGACACGGCTGGATGCTCCTGGAGGGGGGGAAGATGTCCAAGTCGAAGGGGAACGTGGTCGACCCCCTCGTGCTGATCGATCGCTACGGCGTCGATGCCGTCAGGTATTACCTGTTGCGCGAGCTCCCCTACGGAGGCGACGGCTACTACAGCGAGGAGAACCTGATAAACAGGATCAACACCGACCTCGCCAACGACCTCGGCAACCTGATCAGCCGCACCTTCGGGATGCTGGAGAAGTACTGGGGAGGGACCGTTCCGGAGCCTGGGCCTCAAGAGGTGCCTGACGCCGACCTGATCGCCACCGCTCAGCGGGCCAAGGCCGAGGTGGAGCGGCAGTTCGAGCGCTTCGATTTCGCCGGAGCCCTGGCGGCGATCTGGCAGCTGGTGCACCGCGCCAACCGCTATGTCGATGAGACAACCCCCTGGGTTCTCAACAGGAGCGAGGATGGCCGGAGGCGCCTGGCGACCGTTCTCTACAACCTGAGCGAGGCCGTGAGGGTCCTCACCATCTGGTGCACCCCAGCCATGCCCGTCTTCCCGCCTAAGGTCTGGGAGCAGTTCGGGATCAGCGACAGAAGGGATCTGCAGACATGGGAGAGCACGGAGGAGTGGGGGAAGCTGCCTCCGGGGCTTAAGGTCAAGCGCGGCCCTGCCATCTTCCCGCGCATCCAGGAGGAGCCGGAGGAGAGGATCGAGCTGAGGGGCGAAGAGGCCGCGGGCGTCGGGGAGGAGCAGTCGCCCCATGTGGAGAATGTACCGGCGCTTGCCGGGAAAGGCCTTGATAAGGAGATCACCATCGAAGACTTCTCCAAGGTCGACCTCAGGGTGGCGGATGTCGTGGCTGCGGAGAGGATCAAGGGAGCAGACCGACTCCTCAAGCTGGAGGTCGACCTAGGCGGAGAGAGGCGCACGGTTGTCGCCGGCATCGCGCAGCACTACGCTCCGGAGGAGCTCGTCGGGAAAAAGGTGGTGCTGGTCGCCAACCTGGCGCCTGCCAAGCTGCGCGGGGTTGTCTCGCAGGGGATGATCCTCGCAGCCGGAACGGGCGACAGGCTCGGGCTGGTGACTGTGGAGAGGGACATACCTGCCGGAACCCGCGTCAAATAGAAATGTTGTCATGTTGTTTCCGCTCGCTCCTGTTTCCACCCCGGACATCACCAGGGCTCGCTCGGACCGGTTCAACGGCAGCTGCGGAACTATGCCACGCTTTCGTTCTTTAGATGCTGATCTCGTGTGATGTGTGTAATACCCGCTTGAGACACGGAAG
Source organism: Thermacetogeniaceae bacterium (assembly GCA_049701555.1). Lineage (GTDB taxonomy): Bacteria > Bacillota > DSM-12270 > Thermacetogeniales > Thermacetogeniaceae > JBNATO01. Next base: position 5,308 of record JBNATO010000099.1, read on the forward strand.
CGGTGCCAGTCCTCGCTGCCGGAACCGGTTGCTTCGCCTGCGCCCGGTGATGTTATCCGGTTCTCCAAAAGTCGCTCGCCGGAAACAACATTTTTAAATCCAAGGAGCAGGCATAGCGATTAACCGGATTGTATTTTTTCGGCAGGGAAAGGGTTGAAGTGCGTTGAGCACGTCTGGTTACGAGATCATCGACACTCATGCCCACCTGGACGACCCCCGCTTCGACAGGGACAGGGATGAGGTCATCACGAGGGCGCGCTCCGCAGGGGTTGTGGCGATCGTGTGCGTTGGGAGCGATTTCGCCTCCTCGCGCCGGGCGGTGGCTCTTGCGGAGGAGCGGCCTGGCATCTATGCCGCTGTCGGGGTGCACCCGCACGAAGCGGCAGGCGTCGTTCCCCGGGTGTGGGACGGCCTGCGGCTCCTCGCAGAGAGGGATAAGGTGGTCGCATGGGGGGAGATCGGCCTCGACTTCCACTACAACTTTTCCCCTCCCGATGTGCAGAGGGATGTCTTCAGGAGGCAGCTGGAATTGGCTGGGGAGTGCGGCCTGCCGGTGATCGTCCACGACAGAGAAGCCCACGAGGAGGCTCTGGCCATATTGAAGGACTTCCCCGGGCTGAAAGGGGTCGTCTTCCACTGCTTCTCCGGAGACAGGGGAATCGCCGAGGAGTGCCTCGCAAGGGGGTATTATCTGGGGATCGGGGGGACGCTGACGTATCCGAGAAACGAGAGGCTGCGGGAGATCGTCAAAGAAGCCCCGATCGGGATGCTGCTCCTGGAGACCGATTGCCCCTACCTCGCTCCGCAGCCCTGGCGGGGGAAGAGGAACGAGCCCGCCTATCTGACCGCTGTTGTGGAGAAGATCGCCGAGATCAAGGGGATCCCTCCTGAGGAGGTCGCCGCGGCCGCGGCGGCCAATGCCCGGGCCTTCTTCGGCATCCGCGAGTGACCCTCTCTTCGCTTTTTCCTGCCTTCTTTGCCTCCCTGTTCGCATCTTGGAATTGTCCATTTTGCCTCTTTCCAGGCAACTTGATGTATAAAAGAAGTTGTCGTGGGAAATAATGGCTTCCTAGGAAGCTGTTTCAAGGAGGGAGGCAGAATGGCGCGGAAAACAAGAGCGGAGGCGGCGATCCTCTGCGCCTTGCTCCTGTGTCTCTTCAGCTGCGGGGTCTGGGGAGAGGCGGAGCCGGCGCATGCCGCTCTGTGGCAGGATTTTTTCGCAAGACCGCTGGAACCCGAAGCCAGGCGCCTCGTTCGGTTTGGCATAACCTATAGGCGGGGAGAGGGGCTGGACTTTCAGGTCTTTGAGGAAACCCCTGTGAAGATCAGCGTCGACGGCGGGACGGTCATGGGCAGGGCATCGCTCCCCCCGCTGGAGAGCATCCTCCGCGATGCCGGGGTTGAGCTCTATGGGGATGACCGCGCCGAGGCGAGGTTCGCCACAGGCGAAGGGAGCGTCCCTGAGATCACCGTGATCCGCGTGCGCAGGAGGATCGTGGCTGAGGAGGAGGCGATCCCCTTCGCGGTCAAGAGGGTGGCGGACCCGAGCCTCGCTCCTGGAGAGACCAGAGTGAAGTCTCCTGGGCGCCCCGGCGTTCTGGTCAAGAGGTTTGAGGTGGTGACCGAGAACGGCAGGGAGGTCTCCAGGAAGGAGCTGGGGAGCGAGGTCCTGAGGGAGCCTGTACCCAGGATCATCGCTTATGGAGCGGAGAGAAGGGACGAGAGGAGGACGGCGGGGCGAAGCCTTCCGGCCGGAAGCGTCAAGAGGGTTTTGAGCATGCTGGCGACAGCTTACACCTATACGGGTAACCCCACGGCGAGCGGGGTGATGCCCTACAGAGGGGGCGTGGCGGTCGATCCCGAGGTGATCCCCCTGGGGTCGAGGCTGTATATCGAGGGCTACGGCTACGCCCGGGCTGTCGATACCGGGGGGCTGATCAAAGGGAACCGCATCGACCTCTTCTTTGAGTCAGCCGAGGAGTGCTTCCGTTGGGGGAAGCGCCAGGTCGACGTCTATATATTGGAATAAAAATTTTAAGGATGGAAGGAATGAGCCCTGACTCAGGGCTTATTTTTTTAGGAAAAAATTTTTAGACTGAGGAAGGAATTTCGACCTCTCTTCCGAATAGATATAGAGTATAGCGACAACCTCTTGTAAATGAGAAGATGCCTGTTAATTAATGCCAATATTTAGGGGAGAAGGGATGTGTATGGGCGAATCGTTGAAGGTTTTGAAATCTCTTCCGGCGCGGCAGGCTGTGCTCGCCTGCATCGTCGTTGCCCTCGCCTGGGGAAGCGCTGCTGCAGCCAAGCAGAGAATCAGGATAGAGGTCGATGGCAGGGTTGTGGAGCATGCCACCCTGCAGCGCACGCTCGGGGCTGCCCTGAGGGAGGCGGGGATCGCCTTGAGGCCGCACGATAGGGTGGTGCC
>JBNATO010000100.1:0-7737 GCA_049701555.1 Thermacetogeniaceae bacterium
CCTGTTCTGGAGAAGCTCGGGATGGCGCCGGCAGCGAAGGATCGCTACCTGAAATGGGTGGCTTCGGAAAAGCAGAAGATAGCCCAAAACCTCGGCAGAGCGGCGGTGAGCCCATGAAGGCCGTCGTAGTCGGAGGCGCCCTCCAGGGGTGCGAGGCGGTTTACCTGGGGATCAAGGCAGGATGGTCGCTCACCCTTATCGACAGGAAGGAATCCCCTGCGGCGTGCGGACTCTGCGACAAGCATATAAGGATGGATGTCACCGCAGGGGGAGAAGGGCTCGTGAGGATCCTGGCGCAGGCCGACCTGGTGATCCCAGCCCTTGAGGACTGGGATGCCTTAAAGCAACTACAATCGGCAGCTGAGCGGGCGGGCGTGCCGCTCGCCCACGACCCTTCCGCGTACGCCATCACCGCATCCAAGAAGCGATCAGACGCCCTCTTCGCCGAGCACGGCATTCCGGCGCCGCGCAGCTGGCCGGAGTGCGGCGTCCCGGCGATCGCCAAGCCCTCGGAGTCGAGCGGAAGCAGAGGTGTGCGCAGGCTAGACACAAAGGGAGAGGTGGCAGCGTTCCTGGAGAGCATCCAGGGGAAAAGGGAAGATTGGGTGATCCAGGAGTTCCTTGAAGGGAAATCCTACTCGATCGAGGTTTTCGGCTGCGGCGGATGCTACCTCACTGTACAGGTCACAGACCTGGAGATGGACAGAGGCTACGACTGCCGGCGCGTCACGGCGCCGACGCAGCTGCCTGCCGAGAAGGAGTCTGAGTTTCACGCTCTCGCAGCGAGGATCGCCGAGATCGTCCAGCTCCAAGGGATAATGGACGTGGAAGTGATCGACCACGAGGGCACCCTCAAGGTCCTGGAGATCGACGCCCGCCTCCCCAGCCAGACCCCCACCGCCGTCCTCTGGTCAACAGGGTTCAACATGCTGGAGGCCCTGAGCGACGTCTTCGTCCACAGGCGGCTCCCTGTTATCAGCGGCGCCCGACCGCCGCAGGCGGTGATCTACGAGCACATCATGGTGTCATCAGGGAAGATCCACTTCTTGGGGGAACACATCATGACAAGAGGTGGCCCCTTGAGGCTGATCGAGGGGTTCTTCGGAGCTGACGAGGCGATCACCGACCACACCCCGGGAGCCGGGGATTGGGTCGCCACCCTCATCCACAGAGGGGAGACCCCGGAAGAGGCCTGGGAAAGGCGCTGCTCCACCATCGAAGCCATCTGCCGGCAGCACCGGATCCCGTTGCCCGAGGAGGAGCTAAATAGATGCAAAGGCAGGGGATCGAGATGAGCAGCACAAAGGCAAAAAAGCGCTGTTACCGCAAGCGCGTCGACTTCTTCCGCCTGGTGGCGAAGATCAAGCTGTGGCCGTCGCGCACCGGCAAGCTCCACGGAGTAAAATCGTTCGTCGTAAAGGGGAACTTCGCCGAAGTGACGACCCACTGCAACGAAAAGTTCATCGTTAGAAACTCCAAAAACAGCAGGGCAGCCCGCTGGCTGCGCAACAAGTACATCGTGAACCCCTGCAAGGCCTGCCGCGTCCCGCAGTGGAAGCTGGAGAAGTACATGACGACGCACTTCGCGGCGCACTACGGCTCAGACCTCGACCCTGAAAAAGGCGAAAACTGAGGAAAGGGTGTTTAATCCCGTGGCCGCCAGCTGGACACCTACCCAGAGACAGCGCCTGAAGGAGCTGAACGCCGAGCCGCAGCTCCTCGAACTGGTCTTCTCCGACGCCAGGGAAAGGGACAGGGAGTTCCAAAAGATCGAGCGGAGGCTGGTGGAGCAGCACAGGAAGAGGCTGGAAGAGCTGAAGGCCGAGAGGAGGCAGCCGCAGATCTGCATCCTGGAGAGGAGGATCGTGGATAGGCTCACAGCAGCGGGTTTCGTTCAGGTGCTCACCCCGATCCTCCTCTCGAAAGGTATGCTCAAGAGGATGACCATCGGGGAGGACCACCCTCTCTTCAAGCAGGTCTTCTGGGTGGACGACGATAAGTGCCTGAGGCCGATGCTCGCCCCCAACCTCTACCACATGATGCGCCACCTCCTGCGGATCTGGGGGAAGCCCCTGCGCATCTTCGAGATCGGGCCCTGCTTCCGCAAGGAGTCCCAAGGAGCGATGCACCTGAACGAGTTCACGATGCTCAACCTCGTGGAGGTCGACGACTTCGAAGGGAGGCAGCTGTCGCGCCTCGAGGAGCTGGCAGCGCTGGTGATGGACGCAGCAGGCATCCGCAGCTACCGCCTGGAAAGGAGCGAGTCAGAGGTCTACGGCGAGACGGTCGACGTGCTTGCAGGAGACCTCGAGCTGGGGTCTGGAGCCTACGGCCCCCACAGGCTCGACCTGGAGTGGGGGATCACTGACCCCTGGGTCGGGATCGGGTTCGGGATGGAGCGGCTCACAGTCGCCCTCGAGGGGCACACAAACATCCACCGCGCCGGGCGCAGCCTCTCCTACCTCGACGGGGCGAGGCTGAACATCTGACGCCGGAAGAGGGGTATTGCGGGAATGACCCGACTGAAGAGCAGCGATGTGGCGAACATCGGGAGCCAGCTCGAAGCCTACGAAGCCGAGCTCATCGGCAAGACCGGGATGACCCTCCTGCAGATAGCCTCACTCGCCGCAGGCGTCCAGGAAGGGGACCTCAGGAAAGCTCTCGCATCGGCAAGCGCCGCCGTGATCCCGATCACGGCCGGAGAAGGGATCATCGAGCGCTTCGCAGATGCCGTCTGCAGCATCGTCAGGCACCTGGGGTGCCCTGCCTTCGTCACAGAAGGCACCGATGTCACCGGGATCGCCGAGGCGATCCGCTCCGGTGCAAGGATCCTGTTCATGGCCGATGACCAGAGCTTCGTGGCCATCAACCTGAGCAGCTGCGCTGTAGCCGACAACGCCGAGGCCACCGGGAGGGGATATGCAGCCGCTCTCAGCGGCATGGCCGGAGGGCTCGAGGGGAAACCCGCGCTGGTGTTGGGGGCCGGAAGGGTTGGCAGAGGAGCGTTGGCCTTCCTCAAGGAGATGGGAGCAATCCCCCATGTCTACGACATCAACCCAGAAAAAGCGGCAGGCGCAGCCGAAGAGACCGGGGCAGCCCTTGAGGCCGACCTTGCGAGCGCACTGAGGAGGCATCGCCTCATCATCGATGCCACGCCGCAAGCTGCTTTCATAGGGCCAGGCGACCTGCACCCCGAGGCCATGATAGCAGCACCAGGGATCCCCCTAGGCCTTACCCCTGAGGCCAGAGCAGCCTTCAAAGAAAGGCTCATCCACGACCCCCTGCAGATCGGTGTGGCCGCAATGCTGGCCATGGCCTCGAAGCCGTGATCAGAACCATAGGAGGTGTGGCGTGGATCGGCAAGATTTTAATAAGGTTCGATTCTTAGAACCCGCATTCCGCGTGTTATATTTTACCATTTATCTTTTTTCACTATCTCAACTTCGAAGCAGATGTTAAAAACGCTTTTAATTTCAATTCAGCAGCTTTGTTAGTTCTTCTTAACGCCCAAATTATCTTTGAAAACCGATTATCTCGCCGAAGAGACAGCTTAAAACAAACATTAATATTAGCGGCAATCTTAGAAATTGCACTCCAGCGGTTTCAGGTAGATCTCAGCAGGGTCATAGCCAGCCCACTCCACCATGCTGATGGCCTGGGGCGGCAGGGTTTCCGGAAAGTAGCGCTCGCCACCGATGATCAGCACTTCGATCTGGCTCAAGATCTCCATGATGGTTTGCGTGGAGGGACGGTCGGTTCTCTTGTTCCCAGGCGGCAGCACGACCTGCCCTGTCTCTTTTAGTCCCTTGCGCACGCGGTATTCGAGATAGGATGCGACAAGCAGTACCAGCATGAACACATAACCCAGGGCCTCTACACGCTCCGCTTTCTCCAAAAAGACGGGGCCGAGATAGACGGGGCTCTTTAAAAACCGGAACTTGGTCTCGATGGATATCTGGTTTTTGTACTCCAAAAGGATGCCCCGGTCGTCGTACTTCTTCCTGTCCTTGACATTGGCAATCAGAACAAAGGTGGACTCTTTCTTCTTCAGCTGGTCGTAAAACTCGTCCCTGATGTCGCCGATCACGCAAGATGCGTGGTAGCATGCGGTTACTGTCGGCTGCTCCCCTCTGCGGGGGCGCCCCTTATGAGAATAGGAGACGGTCTCCTTCTTCACTATCTCACCCTCGACCTGAAACCCGAGGGCGGCTGCTTTGGCCATCAGTTCCTCCAGTGCAGACCTGGCATCGGGCTCACAGGCAAAACCTCTTGCCGCCAGTTCCCTCGCTTCCTTTTCCAGTTCCTCTTTTTGAGCCTTGATGCGCCTTCTCAGGGTCTTCTCCTTGCGCTCCTCCAGGGATGAGGACTGGACGACCACAAAATCGTACATCCTGCCGTCCAGTTCGTGCCTGATGGCAAAGGTCTTGTAGCAGGCCGCCCGCTTGGAATTCGAGGCGGAAAGGGGTCCGAGATCGCGCCACTCGTTCTTCTCAAAGGCCAGGTCCTTAAGCTCTCCCGCCAGTTTGAAGGTCTCCGGCAGGCGGGAGATGAACTGGATGCCCTCTTTGGCGAGCCGGCGCAGTGATTCCGTGTTGACGAGCACGCAGTCGGAGACGAAGACGATAACCTTCGGTTCCACTCCGTGTCCGGTTTCTTACCGGACAGGAGTTCGGAGAAAACAGGCAGTCCCTGCTCCTGGATGGCCACCCCGATCTTGAACTTCTTCAAATCAGGGCGGTGGTCCTTGCCGTAAGCGTATTCAATCTTGAACTGGCCGTGGCTGTCGTTCTCATAGGCGCCCTGCACCGACTTGGTGGTGGTATCCAGGTGGATTGTAGAGATGGACAGGTTGTGCGCCATCAGCAGAGCCAGGGATGCAGAACTGACCAGCTCCTTCATGTCCACCTCGGCCAGCTTCTCAAGTGCCCGGCCGAGGGCATCGTCGTTCAACTGCTCAGGGGTAAGTTCGACATCTTTGAACAGCAGCTTTAGGTCCTGCTCCGCCCAGAACTGCTCTACCTTCTAGAGCGGTTTCCTGCCACACATGATGCAGACGACCAGGGCTTCAATCAGGAGGCCAGGCGACACCCTGGCGTTCGCCTCGTTCCATTTGACCATCCGGTTCACGATCTCGGCAATCCTGGCAGTGCGGCAGAGGCTGAGGATCACCGGCACAGCACGGGGATGAACAATATCGATGCCACGGTAGATATGGCGTTTACTAACCATTGCGAACCTACCTCCTGAAGATAACCGTAATTGGTTCTAGAGGTAGAATTCGCGGGTTATTGACTGATTCCTCCTCGTTGTTAATATAGTTTTTGGGATTTTTTAAAAAATGCTGAAAGTTAATAATTGACATGCGGAATGCTGGTTTTAAGCATGGCGCCACTTCCTCCAACTCAAGAGGGCAACAACTAGCAGGGAGAGAAGAATGCAGAAAACGCTGGCCGTTACGGCCATCTCTAACTCTCCTTCCTCTACCTTCGTAAACACGTATGAAGCAAGAACTTGTGTGTGACCGGGTAAGTTGCCACCGAACATGATCACCGCCGCGAACTCGCTCAGCGACCTAGAAAAAGCTAAAACAAATCCTGAAAAAAGAGCTTCACCCATTACAGGTAGCACTACCTTGAAATAGGCCTCAGTCGGAGTATCGCCAAGAGTTCGGGCAACATCGACGACATCCCGGTCCATCCGGTCGACAGCTGAAGCGGTTGCCCTGGCGACTAGAGGATAGGAGACAAAAAACATCGCCAGGATCACCGCCATCAGGGTAAAGGCCAACCTGGTTTCGCCCAAAAAACCACAGGTCTTACGACCAAAGGCGAGGAGCAAGGCCAGCCCCGCCACCGTATGCGGGAGAGCGATCGGCAACTCGTTCAGCAGATTGGCGAGCTTATAGACAAAGGAATCCCTATAAAGCAGGTGGTAATAACCGAAGCTCACTCCTAGCACTGTTCCTAAAGTCGCTGCCGCCAATGCTGTCAAGATGGTGTTGCGCACGCACGACCAAAACACCCAGTCTGATAAGGTGCGCCTGATCCCTTTCCAGTTCCAGGTTTCCCACCAAGGCGACGACAGGGAACGCCAACAGCACCAGAAACAAGGGAACAAAGAAAATCCCGACGAGGTGTTTATTCATAAGGTGTCCACCCGTATTTGGTGAATTCATCGGCGTGTTTGACCGAAAATTCTAAAAAGTCCTTTGCCATGGCCTCGTTGCACCCTTGATCACAGCAGCTCCGAAAATTATCTCGCCGGTCAGTCTCTCGTCAAAAGCCTGGACAACTTCAAGGCCATTCCCTTTCGCCACGCTGCTGTAGATCAACCCCGCATCCACCTGGTCCTCTTTGACCATTATGGCGACCTGGTTCACCGTGCTCGGACGAGCCTTCAAGTTTTGCCTGACCTTGTCCCATAATCCCAGATTCTTGAGGGCATTCTCAGCATATACCCCTACTGGAGCTTGGGATCAGCGATAACGAAGCTAACGCCTTGCTTGGCCAAATCATTCACGCTCTTTATCTTAGTATAGTATCAACCCACATTTGTCCAGGTCTGAACTGGAAATTTTCCTTCCGGTTAATGGGTGCTCAGACAACAGAAGGTAATATCTTTTGCAACCATCCTTGCAGGTGTTCCAGCTCCGGGAGGTTCTCAAAACCCTTATTGGTATAAGGGGTATCCAAGTAGCGGCTGGCCGGTGTTTTATAGCCGATGCCTTTATGTAGCCTGTGGTGGTTGTACTGTTTGACATAGCTGTCTATAGCCGCTTGAACTTCCTCCAGGCTCTCAAACCATTCCTTCTCCAGTACCTCTTCTTTAAGGGTGCGCCAAAAACGCTCGATCTTACCGTTAGTGGCCGGACTGTTAATCTTGGTGCGGATATGCCTGATGCCTCGTTCCTGGAGCAATTTCTGAAACCCGTTGATTAGCCCGGTGATGCGGTGGACGAATTCACGTCCGTTATCACTCATCAGGGCGTCCGGGCTACCTACCAGTTCGATATTCTCTTGCATGAACTGGATTGCCGTCTCCATGGTGTGGTCGGGTTTGATCTGGCAAGCAATGATGTAGCGGGAGTAATCATCTACCACACCCAGGATGTAGGTTTTCCCTACACCCCTGATGTAAAAAGGCCCTTTGACGTCGATATGCCATAGCTCGTTGGGATGCTTGCGTTCATACCGCTTATTGTGCTCCGCCTTTGGTTCTGGTGGCCGGAAGGCCGCCACCTGCCGCAGCCAGTTATGAACAGTCTGATGGCTTACCGTGCTAATCTTCCGTGCCCGGCATTCCGCAGCTATCCGCTGGGCACCCCACCCAGTCAACAGACGCATGGTGATCACAACCATCCTTAACTCTTGGCTGTAGGGGTACGTTATATGGTGGGGGCGGCGGGACTGGTCCCGCAGGGCGTTTAAGTCCCCCTCCGCGGCTTCCAGGCGCTTCCTCCATCGTTTGAGGGTGCACGGATGAACCCCGGCCTCTTTGGCCGCTCTGGTACAGGCGTGGCGCGGATCGGAACCCTTGAGCGTTTCCCAGCGGCGCAGGGCTCGTAACCGCCGGCGGATCTGTCCCAAGCCATTACGAGGGGTAGGGTCTTTTGGTGTCTTACCCCGAATGATGACGGTGGCATAAGTCATCACTTCCTTGCTCCTACGCCGCCTTCTTTCCTGGGCTGTGTAAAATTTCAGTAGGTAAAAGAAGGGGATTAGCAGGGGATTAGCTCCT
>JBNATO010000101.1:0-7726 GCA_049701555.1 Thermacetogeniaceae bacterium
GCGTAGCAGTGTACCGCAAAGAGGGCACAGACAACACCGGCTATTCCTGTGAAGAACGCCGAAAAAGGAGCAAGGTCTTTGCCCGGAAGTCCTGTCGCCTGCTGCAATGCTGAGAACGACGAGGCCATATCACCGAAGGTGACTGACCAGGAGTGGCCTATGAGAGGGACGGCAACAGCTGTTGTCAAGGGGAAACCGAGGCTCACAAGGAGGGGAGCACCGACTGCAACGGGGACGCCGAATCCGGCTACACCTTGCAGGAAGCTCACAAAGGCAACGCCGAACATCAACAGGAGAAGAATTCTGTTTCGCGTCATCTCGATAAAAGTTGCGCCGATCGTCTCGATACCGCCAACCTCGTTAACAACATGGTAGAGCAGCAAGGCACCCCATATGATGTATAGCACGTAGAATGCCATGACCATCCCTTTTGCGTGTGAATAGGAGAGCATCCAGAAGTTTGCCTTAAAAACAGCTACGCCAACGATCAAAGCAATAACCCAGCCTACAGGGCCCGCCTTAGATGCGCTCCACTTGAAGCCGACCATCAGCACCAAAATAGCTAAAATCGGCAACAGAGCACATATCCACGTGAAAAAATTTATCGGAATATGCATCTTACTCCTCCCCTTAACTTTTTAAAAAGTCTTCGCTATTTACGGGGATCCTTGGAGTAGACGTTGAATTGAATATGGGCCGCTCATATTTTCAGTACCTTGGCTGGTCAAAAAACTAATAATTGTCAAATAAAACCATAAGATGATATAATAACCCGGGCGCAAAAGCGCCCGGGGATATCCTATTATTTTGCCTCAGCAACAACAGGCACAGTTATGCCGACTTCGGCGCACTTGGCGTCGACCCAAGCCTGCATCTTTTCGATGTGCTCCGGCTTGAGGTGCGCGAAGCGCCCTTGCAGCTTCATGTACTCGATCACAGGCTTGCGCTCCTTGAGCTCTACTGACAGCTTGTACTCTCCGTTCTCAAACTCGTAGAGCTGGAACATTCCTGTCTGAACAGCGAGCTTAGCCATCTCTATGGTCTTGTCCGGCGGGAACTGCCAACCTTTCGGACACGGAGCCTGGATGTGTAGGTAAGCAGGTCCCTCCTGGGCAAGGCCTTTTCTCACCTTGTTCATCAGGTCAAGCGGATACCCGATGGATGCTGTCGCCACATACTTCAGATAGGGGTGCCCATGCGCAACGATCTTGGCGTTGTCCTTGGGGAAATGCTTGCGACCTTCAGGTATCACCTTTCCGGAGGGCGTGAATGTCGTCCATGCGCCGTATGGGGTCGTCGGAGACACCTGAATACCCGTGTTGGCGTAGGATTCGTTGTCGTAACAGATGAACAGGACTTTGTGCCCTCTGTGCAGCATTCCGGAAAGGGACTGCAGGCCGATGTCCACTGCGCCGCCGTCGCCAGCCATTACGATGACGTTCGGCATCTCGCCCTGGTACTTCCCTTTCCTGATCATGACCTTATATGCTGTCTCTATTCCGGAAGCGACGCCGCCGCCGTTGGTGATCTGAGCATGAATCCATGGCACGCGCCAGGGGCCGCAGCCGTAGCTGGTGTTCGCTACATACATGCATCCGGTCGGTCCAACGAAGATCGTGTTTGGTCCAGCAGCCTTCGCCACCAGCCTGTAGCAGAGTGCAGGTCCGCAACCGGCGCATGTCCGGTGTCCAGGAAGATAGTATTCCTCATCCGGAGCCTTCTTGATCGAAGGAATGCGTTCGAATTCGCTCATCATTTAGTCCCTCCTTTCACTGTTTACAGCTCAAAGGGCAGCCAGTAGGCACGCTTTTCAACCTTGCCGGTCTTGGCGATCTCTTTGAGCTTGGCGAAGATCTTGTAGAACTCGTCATGGGTGATCATCTCGCCGCCGAGGCCGCCTACAAAGCCTACTGTCTTCACCTTGTCGCCGTAGTCATAGAGAGCGGTTCTCAGCTCAGTGAAGAGCACTCCAGCACCGCCGGAGATGCCGAACTGAACCGAGTTGTCGACTACGCCGATCGCCTTGAACTTGCTCATTCTCTTGATGATCTCGTCAGTCGGGAACGGCCGGAATGTGCGCAGCCTCACAACTCCGACCTTCTCGCCATGGTTGCGCAGCCTCTCTGCAACAGCCTTCGCTGTGACCATATGAGCGCCCTGTCCGAAGATCACCACTTCAGCGTCATCTGTCATGAACTCTTCGAGGAAGGGATCATACCTGCGCCCGAAGATCCTTGCGAAATCGTCGTATGCCTTGACCAGAACCTCGAAGACATTGTCCATGGCCTGCTTGCGCTGATACTGCAGCGGCGGCCCCATGCAGGGCTCGATCTGCGGCCCGATGATCTGCGGCTTCCTGGGGTCGAGCACGTGATGGGGTTTATACGGCGGGAGAAACTCCTTGACCTGTGCCTCGTCCGGGATCTCCACATCTCCGAGGATATGCGTTATGTAATAACCATCCTGGCACACATACTGCGGCAGCATCACCTTGGGATCCTCGCCGACACGGTAGAACACCAGGTGCATGTCCAAAACTTCCTGCTGCGTGGATGCCCAACCCTGGATCCAGCACTGGTCACGGCAGCACTCAGCGTCCGTATGCTCGGAACCGAAGTCACCCGGTGGGTCGAGCGTTCTGTCACCGATCGCCATCTGCACCGGGAGGCGCTCACCGGAGATCGGGGAGTAAACCTCGAATGCAAATGTCACACCTACACCAGAGCTACCAGTGAAGGTCCTTGCGCCAGCCGCTGAAGCACCGTAGACAATGCTCAGCTGGGCGTGTTCTCCCTCAGCATAGATCATCTCGGCATCGAGCCTTCCATCAGCGATCATCCGCGCTAGCTCAGACATGATACCGGTATAAGGACGGATCGGGTATGCAGTGATCACATCGACATCAGCCAGCCTGACCGCTTCAGCTGCTGCCACACATCCAGAAATTCTCCGCACTTTGCCCATTACTTTCACCTCCTAAAGATTAATCCTGACAGTCGAGTTCGGGCACCAATGTGATGGCCCCGACCGGGCAATTTGCTGCACAGAGGCCGCAGCCCTTGCAGTACTTATAGTTGAACTCCATCCCGTCATCTGTCCTGGTGATGCAGGCGTCAGGACAGAATATCCAGCAGGTGCTGCACTCGTTGCACTGTTCCTTGTTGATCACAGGGCGGCGAGTCCTCCAGTTGCCGGTGACCATACCTGGGTTCTCTTTTGTCGGGCTGTCGACTGTCCCGGCAAAGGGCATTCTCTTCAAGAGATCCCACGCTGTCTCCTCTTTCTCCGGCTGCGCAGGCTCGATGTTGTCGATCTTTAGGATCTGGCACTCTTCATATCCCCTCTTCATTGCAGCGGGGTTCTTCACGACAGCAGCCAGGTTGTCGAGCTCGACTATCCCTGAGGCCTTGACGACAGCGCCTGCAACCGGAGCCGAGATGCCGCCGCCGATTCCTGTTGCGTCGGTAGCACCCTCTGCGCCATCGAGCGTCACAACAGCTGAGGAGATGCTGTTGGCGTCAACCGTTACAACCATGCCCAGGTTGCCCTTTGTGACGAGGAACTTCATGATCTCTTCGGGGCTTCTCCTGGTGTTGACGACCAAGATCCCGCCATACTTGAGCCCTTTCAGGATCTTGTCATTCTTTACGAGGGTTTCCTCCATCAGGACGACGATGTCAGGGGCGTCATTCTCGTAGACGTAACGGCTGATGATCGGGTCAGTGCTGATCTTGGCATAGGCGCGCACCGGCACATAGATTCTGTCAGGCAGGTCGACGTAGTTCTCCCATGCCTGGACATACTTGTTCTCGCGCGCAGCAGCCTCTGTCAACGCGACTACGACGTCACGGGCTTCCTTGTTCATCAGAACCCCACGCGTCCAAACCGTTATCTGCTTCAGGTTTGGTTCGGCAAACAGGTTTTCACTCATTTACAGCTTTCCTCCTTTCATCCGGGTCAGCAAAACTTGTGATTTTTAGCAAGCCTTTATCCCGATATCCCCTTCTCCAAACCCTACCCGTTCGCTCACCTCCCCACCAGAACCTCTATATAGCTACCGCCTAGAGGGCGGACGTGCTCTTGATCTCCTTTATGTTCCTTGAGTTAACCCCTTTCTTTTCCTTAAGCAGCTCCTCCAGGGGCTGCATCAGATGCCTCTGCTCTATCCTCCAAGCCTCAGGCCTGTCGATGTTGCCAGACTTGATCACTTCTGTCAGGGCGAGGAACGCCGCTCTATCAGCGATCGCCTCGAGCTCCGAGCCGACCAAGCCCTCAGCTGCCCTTGCGACAGCAGCCAGGTTGACGTCATCTGCAAGCGGCCTCTTCGAGAGGTGCACATTGAGGATGCTGAGCCTGTCCTGGAAGTCTGGGATCGGGAACTCCAGCACGCGGTCGAATCTTCCTGGCCTGAGCAAGGCCGGATCGAGCATGTCGATGCGGTTTGTCGCTGCCAGGACCACGACCTCCCTCAGCTCTTCCAGACCATCCAGCTCCATCAGGAACTGGCTGACAAGCCTGCTTGTAGCGGCGCTCTCTCCGCTGCGCTTCGGCGCCAGAGCGTCGATCTCGTCGAAGAAGAGGATGCAAGGGGAAGCCTGCCGGGCTTTTTTGAAGACCTCGTGCAAAGCCTTTTCAGCTTCCCCCATCCAGTGGGAAAACAGAAGGGGGCTGTTTACTGAGATGAAGTTCACCCTGCTCTCCCTAGCCAGAGCCTTGGCCACAAGAGTCTTCCCTGTGCCTGGCCTTCCGGAAAGCAGGATGCCCTTCGGGGCCTTCAAGGAAAAGTGTTTATAGAGCTCAGGATAGACCAAAGGCCACTCCACTAGCGCTCGCAGCTGTTCTTTGATCTCCTCCAACCCTCCCACATCATCCCAGGTCACGGAGGGGATCTCCATAGCGAACTCTCTCGTGGCTGAGGGCTCTACCTCTGTCAGCGCTTCGTTGAAGTCCTTCTGGGTGACCTTGAGGTCGAGGTCTGCGAAGTCATCCCTTCCGAAGCGGAAGTCTGCCAAGGCTCTCCGCAGGGCATTCATCCCCGCCTCCCTGCAGAGGGCCTCCAGGTCAGCCCCGACAAACCCGTGCGTGACAGCAGCCAAGTGCTCAAGGGAAACATCCTCTGCCAGATTCATCCCTCTTGTATGGATCCTCAGTATCTCCAGCCTTCCGCGCTGGTCAGGGACGTTGATGCAGATCTCTCTGTCAAACCGACCCGGCCGCCGCAGAGCAGGGTCAACGAGGTCAGGCACGTTCGTCGCAGCGATCACGATCACATTTCCTCGCGACTCCAGGCCGTCCATCAACGCCAGGAGCTGCGCCACAACCCTCTTCTCCACATCGCCGTGGACATCGGTGCGGCGAGGGGCAATGGCGTCTACCTCATCCAGGAAGATGATGCTCGGAGCCTTCTTGCGGGCCTCATCGAAGACCTGGCGCAGGCGCGCTTCGCTCTCGCCGTAGTACTTGTTCATGATCTCAGGGCCATTGACATGGATGAAGTGGCAGTCTGTCTCGCTGGCAACCGCCCGAGCGATCAGTGTCTTCCCAGTGCCAGGGGGGCCATACAGGAGAATCCCTTTGGGGGCTTCTATTCCTAGCGTGCGGAAGAGCTGCGGGTACTTCAGAGGGAGTTCCACGATCTCGCGTATCTTCTGGACCTCTTTGGCCAAGCCTCCGATGTCCTCGTAGCGGACACGGCGGTCGCGGCGCTCTCCCCCTTCGCTCCCTTTGAAGTGAATAGCGGTATCCTTTCCGATCACCACATTCCCCTTGGGGAGAACTCCTTCGACGACGAACGTCTCTTCTTGGCCGCTGAAGAGGGTCAGGGAGACGATATCTTCGACCCTCACCGGCAAACCGAGGAGCTTTTGCTTCAGGTGAGCGACCTCATAATCATCCGCTGGCATCCAGCCCGGCACGGTGGGAGCCAGGACAACGCTTCTCGCCCTCTCCCATGTCGTGGGCCTCAGGGTCACTTCCTCCCCTATGCCGACGCGGGCGTTCTGGCGGGTGATCCCGTCCATCTGGATAGCGCCCTCTGGGCAGGTATCGTGGAAGGCAGGAAGCACCCTGGCCACTGTCGTGCGCTTGCCCTCGATCAAGACCACATCATTGGTCTTGAGCCCCAGTTCTTCCATCACGTCTGTCAGCACACGGACGATCCCTTTTCGGGCGTCCTCCACCGCGCCCTCCATAACCTTCAGTTTTACGCTATCGCTGTTCTTCTCCACCCGGTGCAACCTCCTCGGAATGCGCTCTGAAGCGGAACTTGCGCTGCAGCTGGAACTCTATAGCGAGAGCAGGCATGCTGGCTGTGAAATTCACGGCTGGAATGGCTTATCCTGGCTGGAATACTCATATGTGCTTTGAAGGAAAATTTGGTATACCATCCGGAAACATTATAGCACCCTTCTTTGGAAATTGTCTAGAGGGGTTCATAAAAAATTTTTTTAAAAAATAAAATGCCTCGATTTCCCGTATTTAAGCCATTTACATCGAAATGACACGGAACCCCCAACCGGTTCAAATTGCCGCAAAAGAATACACCGTTGAGATCCCAAGAAAATATAGCACAGTATACTGCAATTTGTATCATAGTCTAATTTGGTATACACCACTTCCCAACAAAAATTGTGGGCATCAAGCCCCAAAGCTCTTACACCCTCCTCCGCCTCTTCTCTCGCTCCCTGGATTCCTCCTCCTCAGCCAAAGCCCTGCACACGAAATAGCATTCACAGGAGCGCACTACGTGTGCCCGCGCCAAACGCTCCGCCTCTTCCACATCTCCCTTTTTTATCGCCTCAAATATCCCCCTGTGTTCCGCGAGCACTTCCTGGATGCGCCCTGGCAGATTGTACCCGATCCTGGCAAAACTTGCGATGTAGTCATAGAGATTGGAGATCATCTGTTTCAGGCGAGGGCTCCTGGCCGCTGTGTATATGGCATCATTGAACTGGTTGTTCAGCTCATTGAGATAAACCAAATCCTTGGCTTCTACCGCTTTCTCCATCTCCTCGAGCAGATTCTCGATGTGCTCAACTTCTTCCTTGGTTATCCACTCAGCAGCAAGGCGCGCCGCCAACCCCTCCAGGACCGATCTGATCTGATAGATCTCCCAAGCCTCCTGAGGGGAAAGCCGCGTCACCACAACCCCCTTTCTGGGGATGTGTTTGACCAGGCCCTCTGTCTCCAGCATGCGCAGGGCCTCTCTCACAGGGGTGCGGCTGACACCTAGCTTTGTAGCGATCTTGCGCTCAACCAGCCTCTCCCCGGGCTTTATCTCCTCGCTGAGGATCGCCTTCCGCAGCATCTGGTATACCTGAGGCTGCTTGACCTCCAATTCCTCTGTTGCAATTTCCTGTGTAGACCTCTGCTCCATATCCTTTCCTCCAGACCAAACAGCAAACGTATAGCTATAAATAAACTAGCAAAAATCAGGGACAAAAGCAATGAATATTTGCACTCACACTCAGCGCACAACGCAATAAGGGAGCGGTATACATTCAGCGGTCAGCGGCCCTGAGGCGTTTGACCGAGAGATTCGCTCCCAAGAGCGCCCCCAGAGAGCTGCTGAGCGGAAGGGCTAAGAGGCAGAAGCATGCCTCCCCTGCTGTAGGCCCTCCATGGGAACATCCCCACATCAAGAGGAGCAACAGGACACCGACGGCGATCCCGTTCAACCCCGCCCGGGGCCACAAGCCAGCTCCCCCAGAACAACCGGTGACAAAAC
>JBNATO010000102.1:0-7570 GCA_049701555.1 Thermacetogeniaceae bacterium
GACCCCGGGGAGGGGATCTCTGTTGAGCTGAGCTTCCATACCAGGGGGAGAGGTGATCTCGCCGGCTGCAGCATCGGGGTTGATTGCCTGCGCTGGAATCAGAATGTGTGAGGGGTCGTTTGATGGAGAGGAAAAAGGTTTTCCCAAGGGTTTGTGTTTTGGTGATCTGTGCTCTCGCCTTGATGGGATGGGGTTTTGCAAAATGGTCTGATTCGGTGGCGGTTCATGCCACCGCTCAGAGCGGAGCGCTCAAGTGGGGTTTTGAGCCCAATTCCTTGATGATCAAGGATAGCGGCTGCGACTGGACGTGCGACATGAACGGCGGGATGCGCAACATAAGGCCGGTGCCAGAGAGGAAAGACGTGGGCTCGACCAGCGGCGAGCTGAGCGATACCAACGGCGACGGTTTTCTGGATACTCTGACCATTGTCGTCAACAATGCCTATCCGTCCTATTACAACGAGATCAGCGCTACTGTGTTCAACTATGGCACGATCCCTGTGATCATTCAGCATCCGATGCTCCATTGGATGGGAAACAGCGAAACGATCGAAGACGGAGTGGTTTATCTACTGTGTGAAGACGGCTCCATATTGAAGTACGCGGGGCAGAACCCGGAAGAGGTTAAGGCTGTGATCGAGTTCAAGTGGATGAACAACGATTCTAGGCAACAGCATCCCGGGGTGGAGTTCGAGGAATCCGGGAAGTTCCATGTGCTGCAGCCTGCAGGACAGAACAAGGGCTATGCCTTCAGCCTGACCATCCAGGCCGTTCAGTGGAACGAGGGCTGAGGCAGCCTGTGGGCGACAAGCCTTGACAAAAACAAGGGAGATGAAGCTTGAATGAAGAGGTCTGTGGTACTCTGCATCATTTGTCTGGGGGCGCTTGCCGCCATCGGATTTGGTTTTGCGAAGTGGTCGGACAGCGCGGCAGTGGAAGCGGTTGCCCAGAGCGGCGAGATGAAGTGGGGTTTCGTCGATGTCTGGCAGCTCGACGATGGCGCTGACTGGCACTCCGAGATGAGCGGCGGAATGCTGGAGCCTTTTCCTGATCCTGAGGGAAAGGACGTCGGCTCAACACAGCTCGAGCTTCAGGACAGGAACGGGGATGGGGCGGATGATACCCTTGTTGTCACTGTCAACAATGCCTACCCCTGTTATTACAACGAGGTCAGCGCCACAGTCGAGAACCTGGGGACGATACCGCTGGTCATTCAGCACCCGGTCATCTGCTGGGGGAGCGAGCAGCAGGAGATCGAGGACGGGGTTGTTTACTACTTGTGCAGCGATGGCAGCATAGTCAGGGATCCCGGGGCCATGCCTGATGATGCCGTGATCGAGGTTCAATACCAGGATAACATCGGTGCCCAGCAGCACCCGGGTTCGGAGAATCAGCTTCAGGAGGGATTTGACTTTCACGTGCTTCAGGCTGCAGCGGAGAGCTCGACCTACAGATTCGCCTTCACTGTTGAAGGTGTACAGTGGAACGAGAGCCCGGTCGCTGCCGGCAGCGTGAGATGAGGAGAGATGGCGGCTTTGTTTTCAACGTCTGAGATCTTTAATTATCCGATGAGGAGGCTTTAGACTGATGAGGTCTCGAACCCTGATTTTTTTCAGGCTATTTATGATGGTGTTCTTCCTGGCCTGCCTTCTGACAGCGCCGAATCTGGCCGGAGCGGCCATGAGCAGGACGTACACGCTCGATGCCGACTTTGACGAGGGGACGCTGACCGGTGTTGAGCACGAAACGGTCCATGACCAGCTGCAGCTTTCCAAGGCGAAGGTAACGTTTCCCTTCATCTGGGTTCCCAATTCGGACGGCACAGTTTCCAAAGTCTCCACGGAGCCGCCTTACAACGAGCTTGGGCGCTACAGGGTGGTGCCGCCCAACGTTTCTGCCAACCAGGGGAGCCCCTCACGCACGACGGTAGACCTTGAGGGGAGCTGCTGGGTAGGGAACCGGGAGGCCGGAACTGTGGTCAAGATCGGCCTCTTAGAGGCAGGCAAGTGGATCGACAGGAACGGCAACGGGGTATGCGACACCAGCCGTGATCTGAACGGCGATGGAGTGATCTCAGGAAACGAGGTCCTCCCGTGGGGTCAGGATGAGTGCGTTCTTTACGAGGTTGTGCTGATCGACGGCAAGCAGGGGACCTATGTTCCCGGCACGTACACGGGTGGCTACGACACCAACTACTGGGGCACTTCGCCTAGAGGGCTGGCGGTGGACAGGAACAACAACCTCTGGGCGGGCACCTGGAGTTCCCACAAGTTTTACTACATCGACGGCTCTACTGGCCAGATCTTGAAAGTAGTCGACATCTCCCCCTACTCTTCCTACGGAGCCGTGATCGACAAAAATGGCGTGCTATGGTCGTCTTCCGCCAGCGGCGATTACGTGCTGAGGATCGACCCCAGAACGGAACCCGTATCGGTCACGAGGATCGACCTCGGCCACTACTCCTACGGCCTTGGTCTGGATTACCAGAACCACCTGTTTGTATCAGGGTGGACAGACAGAAAACTCACACGGATCAATATCGATACAGGGGCCAAAGAGTGGACATACTACAAGCCGGAGCTGAACGGCTCCCGCGGCGTTGTGTGCACACCAGACAACAACATCTGGGTGGCAAATTCTTTAGGCAATACGATCACACGCTATGACAACAACGGCACTCTCCTGGCGACGCTCAGCTGTTCCAATCAGCCGACCGGGCTCTCCATCGACGCAGACGGGAAGATCTGGGCCTGCGGCATCGGCTCCAGCAGGATCTTTAGGATCGACCCGGAGACAAATTCCATTATCGGCTGGAAAGATGTCAGCGGGGCTCACTACAGCTACAGCGATATGACCGGCATCATTGTGAGGACGATCACCACTAAGACAGGGACTTGGGAGGTCGTCTGCGACAGCGGAGCTGCCGACACCCTTTGGGACAAGATCTCCTGGACCAGCAGCGAGCCTGAAGGCACATCCATTGGGGTTTGCGCTATGGCCTCTAATGATGGCGTGAACTGGTCGGCGCCTGTGGATGCTGCGAATGGGGTTTCCCTTCCCGATTCGGTGCAGGGGCGATATCTCAAGGTGATCGCTGCTTTCAAGATAATGAGCGGTGATGACTCCCCGATCCTCTATGACCTGACGGTTTCCACCAGAGATCCCCTGCAGCCGCCACCGGTCTGGTATATCTACATGGTGAAGCAGAAGGATACAGGAAATGACTGGGTCTGTGACGCAAACTTCGCCAATAAAGTCCAGCTGCCGACGAACACAGCCTCCACTGTGATCACCAGAACTGACACCAACGGAGACGGAAAGTACGACAGGGCTGAGGTCACAGTCAGAAATGCGTTCCCGGGATACTACAACTCCATCGTGCTCGATGTGCTGAATACCGGAACAGTCCCGATCAGGATGGATCAGGTGAGGATCAGCGCTGACGGTGCCCTCCAGGTCAGGCTGCTGGAGAGTCTCAGCAGCACCATCCAACCCGGTTATCGGAAGGCGATCGGGATCGATCTCCGGGTGTCTGATGGGGCGGCTCCCGGCGACTATTCGTTCGCCGTTTCTCTTTGAACAAAAGGGAGGGGAGGAAGCGTCTCCTCCCCTCCCCTTTCCTGATCGCTTTTCTGCAGGGGCGGATGACTGCACCTGCTCTTTCGATCACCTCCGAACGCTGCGGTGATGGATTGCGATGTTTAGAAGGAGTCTTCTTCTCGGTTGGGCGTTTGTGTTGCTTTTCACAGCGGGTGTCGCCCTGCTCGTGTTTCAGGTGTTGCCGCGGCTTGCAGGCGGCTTCTTCTCAACCTATGTATTGCAGCCCGCGCTCTGGCTTTTCCTGTGTTTCGTGATCACCCGTCTTCCCCGCTGCCGGGCGCTGTGCAAGGCGCGCCTGCGCCCCGTGCTGGTCAGGTTGGCGCTGGGGGTCGCCTTCTTTCAGGTCTACCTGATGGTGATCGCCGGATTTTTCGACGGCTTCGGGAAGAGCCCGAACTCCTTCACCCCTCTTGGGATCGCCATAAACATCGTCTATGTGGGGAGCGGGCTTCTGGGAATGGAGTTCAGCAGGGCCTGGCTGCTGGGTCGTGTCTTGCGGAGGCCGGCAACGTCCCTCCCGGCTTTCATCGCGCTCATCTTCACCCTGATTTCTCTTCCTTTCGGGCAGTTTCCGGGGAGGGGGAGCACGCTGGAAAGCGTCGCACGGTTTGCAGGCTCCAGTTTCCTTCCCCTCTTCATGGAGAATCTGCTAGCATCTTTCCTGGCCATGTGGGGCGGCGCATTGCCCTCCCTTGCATATCGAGGTGTCCTGGCTGCTTTCTCCTGGTTCTCCCCGGTTGTTCCCGACCTGAACTGGGCGATGAAGGCCTTGGCCGGAACCGCTGTGCCTGCGGTAGGGCTTGCGGTCATCCAGGAATACTGCTTCAGCACGGCTGCGCATGCGGCGCACGGAAGAGCGGCGAAGGGGGGCGTCGTTCGCTGGGTGATGGGGAGCGTGGCTGCTGTGGTCTTTATCTGGTTTTCGCTCGGCGTTTTTCCTGTCCGGCCTGCCGTGATCTACAGCGGCAGCATGCGCCCCGCCTTTGAGGTCGGGGATATCGTCATAGTAGCGAAGAGGAACCCGAAGCTCCTCAGAGTCGGGGATGTGATCTCTTATAGATCCAAGGGTTCGCCTGTCCCGACGGTACATCGCATAGTGGCCATCCGAAACGAGAGCGGCAGGGAGGTCTTCATCACGAGGGGTGACGCCAACACCAGAGATGACCCCCCTGTCCCTGAAGAGAACGTGACCGGGAAAGTGATTTTGGTCGTGCCCAGGCTTGGTTGGGCATCGATTGCCGTCAGGGAGCTCTTTACGTGAGATGTCGAAGGCTTTGGAGGGGGATCGGGTGAGCGCTAAAAAGATAGTGGTAGCAGAAAGTGTGAGAGCAGCCGTGACGGTTGTCCTTGGGCTGCTGTTTGCTGGTGCGCTTTGCTATGGGTGCGCAGTTTTCAGGAAACCGGCCTTTGCAGAGAAAAAAGTTGCGGTTTTGAGTTACAGGCAGAAGGGAGTTTTTAGCTACAGCGTTCGGATCAGGCCGAACAGCATTTTTCCTGAAGAGAGGCGTGGCCCCGGGGAAACCTATTTCACCAAGGTTGTGAAAGCGATCGATGTCGACTTCTCCTATCTTTTTAAGACAGACAGGGAAGCAGCGCTCACAGCCATATACAGCGTCGTCGCCACGGTGGATGCCCCCAAGATGTGGCAGAAGGAGTTCGTCCTGGTTCCGCCTACGGAAGTTGCGGCGAAGGGGGATACGCTTTCCATCAACAGGCCGTTTGCCATCGACCTCCCTTATTATAACGACTTTTTGAAGGCTGCCAATGAAGAATTGGGGGCGACTCCCGGTGAGCCCAGGCTGGTGGTCAAAGCGCCTGTTGAAGTGAAGGCCGTCTCTCCGGAAGGCGTGGTGAAAGACAGGCTTGCTCCTGAGATGATCATACCTCTGCAGTCAGGATGCTTTAAGGTGAGCGGCGACCTCTTGCCGGAGAAGAGAGGTGAGCTCACGGTTCTGCGGAGGGTTGCGGACACCTCCCTGGGCAGGAAAAAGAGGCTGGCAGGTGTTTTCCTGGCAGCTACAGGACTGCTCCTTTTGCTTTGGCAGCTTGTGACTAAAGGCGAAAGAGGAAAAGCGGATGACGGGAGCAAGCGACAGCTTGAGTCGTTTTTGAGGGCGTGTGGAGACAGGATCGTTCAGGCGCAGACGGGCTTCACCATGCCTGATGAAGCCCTCATCGTGCCTCTGAGTTCCCCTGAGGACCTCGTCAGGGTTGCCGACGAGCTGGGAAAACCGGTGGTCTTCCAGCCATGCGGCGCCCACGGCCAGCCCTGTTATCTGGTTTTCGACGGCACCACAGCCTATAGATATATTTTCGCTGATCATCCAGATCAAGCAAAGGCAGTTGGTGGCAGCAGGAGAGTGAAGTTGAAAGCGAGTGGCAGCGCTGACATTCCTGTTTCGAGGGGTTGAACCGCAGGTTGGGGTAGCGTTGTTCAGAAATGGCCGGTTGACGGCCGCTATAGCGCTGTTGGTCTTGATGTCGCTAGGGCTGATGGCGCCGGGCTACGCGAGGGCATTCAGAGATGCGGGCGCTCCTTCGGGGAAGCTTCTGGTAGGGCTCAGGATCGCAGGTGTCCTGGATAAGGGGGCTGACCCGCAGCATTTGCCTGGGGTCAACAGCGAGAGGAAGGATATTGCCGCGACTGAAGCCGCTTGCATCGGCGATCCGGTGTTCTCCAAAGGGAGCAGCGATTACTACAGGGGAGTCTCCGTCATCGTCGACAGGGCCTATCCCTATTATGAGACCGGTTGGACGTTGGAGGTCGCCAACGGAGGCGAGCTGCCGGTCAGGATCGAGAGCATCGGGATGGTGTGGGATGGGGGGGCCGAACTGCGGGATTTTTTGAGGTTGGACAGGATCGTCCTGCGCAGAGGTGAGCTTGCCCGGACTCTGGCCACATGGGGGGATCTCGAAGGTGCTCTCAGGAAAAGCGAGATAAGGCCCGGCGAAACGCTGGCTGTGGATTTCTACTTCTATTTCGAGGAGTACGGTGAAAGCGGGAGGCTGATGCCGGAAGGCGCCTCGGGGAGGGTGACGCATCTGATCAGTTTCAGGCAGAGCATTCCGGGATGGGAGGAGAGAGGAGAGGGTGCCGCTTTGGAGCCCGTCGCTAGCGGGGAGGGGCCACAAGCGTATGCGCCGCCCGAGGGGAGCGCCGAAGAGATCACGGTTCCTGAAGAGCCCGGGGCAGTCTCTCCGCCGCCTGAAGTGCGCCGGGGGAGGTGGCCGGTGCTCCCTTACACCGGTGGCAGGATGGCATTGTTTATCTGCGCGGGTATGGCTCTGATGGCGCTCGGTGCGCTGCTGGCCTTTTACCCATTTGGCACATACCTGTATTCCTGGAACGCGCAGAAGAAGCTGTTGAAGGAATTGCCTTTGAGGTCTACCCCTGTTCAGGAGACAGGGGCGCTGGGTACGAAAGGAAAGAATGATAAAGGAGAAGCTTGGGGATTGCTGGAGATCCCTGCCATAAGGCTTTCGGCTGCGGTGGTTGCGGGGACTTCAGGAAGCGACCTGATGAAGGGGCCTGGCTGGCTTCGGTGCTCTGCTGAGCCTGGCGAAGGGAACACGGTCATCGCTGGGCACAGGACGATGTACGGCGGATGGTTCTACCGCCTGCGGCATCTCCGGCTGGGCGATGAGGTGCTGTTGACTCACAGGGGTGAAATCTACCGCTACTGCGTGGAGAGGATCTGGATAGCGGAGCAGGACGACCAGGGCGCAGCGGCCCCCTGCGGCTATCCTGCGCTCACCCTTGTGACCTGCGCGCCTCACGGAGATCGGAGCAAGCGCCTTATCGTGCGCGCCCGTCTTGTGGGGACGAAGCCGGCGCGGATTTAGGCGGAAGGCGCAGGGGAGGTCAATAGGGGGTGCAAAACGCATTCTTGTGTGTTCTTGCGAATATTTCCGGATCGGGGTCGAAGAAGAGATGGGATAGGGCAGGGACGAAGCGGCCGTTGCTGATATA
>JBNATO010000103.1:0-7545 GCA_049701555.1 Thermacetogeniaceae bacterium
AAATATGTCCCCAGGTAGAGAGCTTGTGGATATAATTTGTATCTAGCGATACCAAGCTATGTAGTCAACGATACGATGCCCTCGGTAGCAGCAGCAAGATACACAGTCAAAGACGGTGACAGGATCATCTGGTACTACAGCAAGGACATGAACGAGCCGCCTCCGAAATGGGATGACCTGGTCAAACAAGCGGCCTTGGGGACGGTTTCTCCGGCTGCCGCCGCCCAGCAGCTAGCAGATCTCCTCTCAGGCCTGCAGAAAGGCAAGCTGACCCCAGCTGAAGCGATCACCAGCATCAGCGACCTGCTCGGCCAGCTGAAGTCTACGGACATCACCGGGGAGCTGAAGGAAAAGCTGAAGGGCGTCGTCTCTACCCTATCCCCGCTGATAGCAAACATGCCGGAGAAGGCCATAACAAAGAGCGAGACAGGAGATGGACTTCTCCTCAAGATAGACCCGGAAGCTATCAGCGACCACCTCAAAGCAGTAAGAGACGCCTCGTCCTTAGCCGATAAACTGGTACAGCTCGGAGTAGACGACGCTGCGGCGCTCAAACCGGAGCGGCTCAACCTCGAGGTGCCTCCGGATGCGGCAGCGCAGAAAGGCTTCGCTGTAGAGCTTCCCGCAGAAGCGCTGCAGGAGATCACGTCCTCAGGGCTGGGCCTTGCGGTCATAAGCAGCGAGGTCTCCCTCTCACTACCATCGGTGCTCCTGAAGGAAGCCTTCGAATCGAAACAAAACCTCTCCGGAGTCGAGCTCACAGCCGCACACATCGATGCCGCAAAGCTCAACCCCTTCAGGGGAGCCGGCGTCATCGGAAACAAGGCATTCGACTTTGCGATCAAAACCATAACCTCTGATGGAAAGAGAGAACCGCTCAGGGGCGGTTTCGCGGAGAAGGTTAAGGTTACGCTTTCGCTGGAAGGAATCGATCTCAGGGGAATCGACAAAAACAGGCTGGCGGTTTACAGGCAGAAGCAGGACGGTTCCTGGGAGTTCGTCGGTGGAAGCCTAGGCGAAGGCGCAAAGAGCTACTCCTTTGAGACCGACCGCCTGAGCGTCTACGCCCTGATGGAGTACCAGAATCCCTTCAAGGACACCGAAAACCACTGGGCACGGGATGCCATCGAGCAGATGGCTATGAGGCTGATCGTCAGAGGTATCGGCGACGACGCCTTTGGGCCCGACCAGCCCCTCACCAGAGCCCAGTTCGCAGCGCTCCTGGTCAGGGGATTAGGCCTCGAGCAGCAGCCCGCACCGCAGCCGACATTCAGAGATGTCGCTCCCGACCACTGGGGATACGCCCCGATCGAGGCAGCAGCCAAAGCAGGGCTGGTAAAGGGCACGGGAAACGGCAACTTCGAGCCGAACCGCCCTGTCAAGAGGGAAGAGATGGCGACCGTGCTGGCGGTCATCCTGAAGCAATACGGCCTCAGCACAGGACTGACGGAGGCCCAGGCATCTGCTCTCCTAGAGAGATACACCGACTCATCCCAGATCTCTGCATGGGCAAGGGACGGAATGGCGGTCTGTATCGATAAAGGTATCATCAGCGGGAGACCAGATGTCACCCTCGCGCCAAGGGATCAGGCAACGCGGGCGGAGGCGGCTGTGGTGCTCCTGAAGCTGCTGAAGTTGCTAGGCAGGCTTTAGGACATCCCCTTAATTCTCTCACCAATCTGCCGGGGGCAGGTTCTAACCTGTCTCCGGCAGGCCTTTTGAAGCTCAACCGCTGATTATTTGCGGCCGATCATGCTTTTTGAGAAAGAGAAGGTGACGAATAGATGAAGAGATTTTCCTATCTGATCCTCCTGGCATTGCTCGTCGCAGGTCTGGTGGGACCGGTCATCTACGCTCACCGGGCGCATACCGGCGAGCCGGCAGCGAAGAACAGAACAGAGGAAATGACGGATTCCGCCGAAAGCGCACAGGGCACAGGGGAAACACGGAGCCAGACAGAAGGGCAGTCGAGCGCCACTCCCGGAAACAGAGAACTCAGGGAGCCACAGACAACAAAGCCGCAGGAGCCGCAGTCACAGCAGCTGGCAGCAGGGCAAGCCACTGCTTCTGGAAATTCAGTCCCATCAGAGGCGGCAGTTGCTGTGAAGGTGGCGGTGGTCGGCCAGGACGGCAGGCTCCTATACGGTCCAGCCGAAGTAAAAATTACCGCGGATAACCCTTGGGGCTGCACCGCCCTGGGAGCCCTGGATGCTACAGGCCTCCCCTACACCATCTCCAGCAGGTTCTCGGGATTTGTGGATTCTGTCGCCGGCCAGCGCAACCGCGGCCAATCGGGCTGGATGTACAGCGTCAACGGCACGGCCCCGCTGGTCGCGGCATCAGAAAAAAGCGTGAAGCAAGGGGACAAGGTGCTCTGGTGGTACAGCCAGAGCATGAGCCAGACGCCCCCATCTTGGGACGAACTAGAAAAACAACGCTGAGGAGGAATCATTATGAGGGTTCAGTTGAAAAAACTCATCAGTCTGTCGCTGGTGCTTGCGCTTTTGGTCTCCTTCGCTCCACCATCTTTTGCCTCGGGAACCCCTTCATCCGGGCAGATCCGGGAGGCCATGGGGAAAGCGGCGGGATACCTGCTCCGGCTGAAACAGGGGAGGGGTAGCTTTTCCCCGTGGAGCTATCTCTCCTTGATAGGAACAGGCGCTGCAATAGACACCCAAGCATTGCTCAGAGCAGCCGAGCAGCTCTGGCAAGACGAAAGCCTGCAGAGCGGCGACACCAGCAGCTGGTGCCTTTTGGTCTTCACCCTCCTGGCCGCAGGGGAAAACCCATCCAGTTTTCACGGCCAGAACCTTATCCAGCAACTCCAGCGCTCCCAGCTCCCTGACGGGAAATTCCCGGACAACCTGAAGGCTGGCGGGGAGGAACTCCTCAACGCACACGTCTGGGCTGTCCTGGCCCTCGCCGCAGCGGGAGCAGAGCCTCCAGACCGCTATAAAGCCATCCAGTGGCTCCTTGAAAAGCAGCACACCGACGGTTCCTTCTACTGGTACGCCCCTGACGCCAAAACACCCGATGTGGATTCCACCGGAATGGCCCTCATGGCTCTGGGAGCACTCGGCGTGAAGAAGGACCACCCTGCTGTCCAGAAGGCAGTCGCCTATCTCCAGAAGGTTCAGAAGCCGAACGGCGGCTTCGACTCCTGGGGTGCGGAAAATCCCGAGTCGTGCAGCATGGTGATCCAGGGCCTGATGGCAGTCGGGATCGATCCCACAGGCCCCGAGCTCACCAAACCCGGCGGCAATCCTGTAACAGCCATGCTGAAGTTCCAGCTGCCCGACGGCTCCTTTGAGCACATCAAAGGGGGAGGCCCCAACGAAATGGCCACCCAGCAGGCGCTGATGGCCTTGGCCGACCTCGCCTCCGGGACAACTCTCGTCGAGCGCCTCAGAGCAACGGCAACGGGCAGCTCTTCGAAGACAGAAAAGGTTGTGGCGAGGTTCACCGTTGGCAAAAGGAGCTTCATCCGATCGAGCGCCGATGGAGATATCAGTGAGGAGATGGATGTCGCCCCGTTCATCGAGGGAGGGCGCACCTACGTACCGGTGCGCTACCTGGCCTACGCCCTGGGAGTGCCCCAGAGCGGTGTCACCTGGGATGATAAGACCAAAACGGTCACCCTCTCTCTCGGAAGAACTGTCATAAAGCTGACGGTAGGAAAGAAAGAACTCATTTTAAACGGGGCGCCAAGGGCGATGGACGTCTCCCCCATAAACTCCAGCGGAAGGGTCTTCCTCCCGGCCAGGTTCGTCGCTGAAGCCTTCGGATACCAGGTGCAGTGGCTCGAAGCCAGCCGCGAGGTAGTTATCACAGCACAAAAATAGAGGAGGAGGCAGATGCTGGAACACCTCTACTACGAAGACAAAGAGGTCTTGCTCCAGGCCCTCCACAGCGCTGCAGCCCTGGGGTATCTATCAGTGTTCTCCATTCTGCCGCTGATCTTCACACATCCGCTCTACCTCCTCGGGGTCTTCCTGATCTCCGCCCTGGCCATTGCCGCCGCCGATGCCCTGGAGAAGTGGGAAGCCTACTTAAAAGCAGGCCTGTGGATGGCTGTGACGGTGATGGTTATCAACTCCCTTGTCTACCATTCCGGGAAGACCGTTCTGTGGCGCAGCCCAAACATCCCCATTGTGGGCAGCATTTCCATCTGCCTGGAGGCAGTCTGCTACGGAGCTGCGATGGGGATCAGGCTGCTGGCGGTCCTGACGGTCTTCTGTCTGGCATCCGCCGTGGTGCACCCCGACAAGTTCCTGAGCCTGTTCTCCCGCTTCGCCTACAAGTCAGCCCTGGTCGTATCTCTGGCAACACGGACGCTCCCCACAGCCGCCAGGGAGCTGGCAAACGCCAGGGAGATGCTGCAGCTCAGGGGGGTAAACTTCGCCTCAGGAAATATACTGGAGCGGCTGAAAAAGTACTCCTGGCTCTTCGACATTCTGCTTGTGTCTTCGCTGGAGGGAGCGCTTCAGACCGCAGAAGCGATGCAGGCCCGGGCATTCGGCAGCGGCCCCCGCTCCTGCTACAGGCGGGAGCTGTGGCGGCCACGGGATCTCCTCTGCCTGGCAGCCGCTTTTCTCACCCTCGCCCTCTCCTGCTACGCACGCCTCAAGGGCTATGGCTGCTACAGCTACTACCCGCAGCTGGGAGCCCTGGTGCCAGACCATCTATCTCTCTACCTGCTGGCAGGCATCCTGGCAAGCCTGGCATCTCCTTTACTCTTGAGTTGGGGGTGGAAGCATTGGCCCTATTTGAGATCGAAAATCTGAGCTACTGGTACCCGGAAACCGCCGCGCCGGCGCTTAAGAACATAAACCTTAAGATCGAAGAGGGAGAACTGCTCCTGATCGCCGGGGGCTCGGGCTCGGGGAAATCGACGCTAGGGCGCCTGCTGGCAGGCCTGATCCCCGACTTCTACGGGGGGAAGCTATCAGGCAAGGCGCTCTTCAGGGGAAAAAGTCTGCCTGAGCTGGAGCGCCGCTACCTGAACACCCAGGTGGGGATGGTCTTCCAGGACCCGGAGCAACAGCTGGTGATGACCACCGTGGAGGCGGAGATCGCCTTCGGCCTGGAGAACCTCGGCCTGCCGCAGGAGGAGATCTCCCGCCGCCTGGCCGAAGTGATGGGCTTCCTCGGCCTCACACCCCTGAAGCAGGAGTTCACCGCCAACCTCTCCGGGGGGCAGAAACAGAAGGTCGCCCTGGCATCCGTTCTGGCCATGAACCCTAGCGTGCTCATCCTGGACGAACCGACATCTCAGCTCGACCCCCTGGCCGCAGAGGAATTCTTCAACCTTGTGGAGCGCCTGAACAAGGAGATGGGGTACACCGTCGTCCTGATCGAGCAGCGGCTGGAGAGGTGCTTCCACCTGGCCGACCGCCTGGCGGTAATGGACGGAGGCAGGCTCCTCCGCAGCGGCCCTGTCAAGGAGGTGGCCCGCTGGGAGGCTGACAACTCCCTCCCATTTCTGCCGCCGGTGACGAAGTTCTTCGCCATGCTCCGGGCGCCTGAGCTTCCCCTGACGGTCAAAGAGGGGCGCAGGGAGCTGAAGAGGCTTTGCCCCCACCTTCCGGCTGCTCCCGCAAGAGGTCACCAGCGTCCGCCCAGTTTTCTTCCCATTCCGGCGAAAGACAAAGACCCGGTTGTGGATGCGAAAGGCCTCTGGTTCACCTACCCGAACGGCAAGGAGGCCTTGAAGGGGGTTTCGCTGCAGCTGAACCGGGGAGAGTTTGCCGTGATCATCGGCGAAAATGCGGCAGGGAAAACCACCCTCTTGAAGCTCTTGGCAGGGATCTTAAAACCCAGCCGCGGCAGGGTGCTAGTCCTGGGGAAAGACACGCGTACAGCCGCTCTGCCGGAAATGGCAGGGAGGATCGGCTACCTCCCCCAAAATCCCAACTCCTGCCTGTTTCAGGAGACTGTAGAAGACGAACTGCGGTTTACCCTCGATAACCTTGGCCTGGAGGACGGTGGCGCCATCGAGGATGTCTTGAAAAAGCTGGGGCTCTTGCAACACAGGCGGAGCAACCCGAGGGACCTGAGCAGCGGAGAGCGCCAGCGCGTAGCGCTGGCTTCCATCCTGGTGGCGAGACCTCCCCTCCTGCTCCTGGATGAACCGACACGCGGGCTCGACATCAGGCTGAAAAGGGAGCTCGGCAGCTGCCTCTATGACCTGGCGCGGGATGGGCTGACCATCCTGATGGTCACCCACGATACGGAGTTCGCCGCCGAATTCGCCGCAAGAGTGATCCTGATGCACGATGGGAGGATCGTCGGCGACGGCACCAAACACGATGTTCTGGAAGATTCGCTGTTTTACTCGCCACAAATGGCAAGGCTGTTCCGGGGGGCTGCCGAGGGGGTGCTCACCATCGAGGAAGGGCTCGAAAAAGTTGCGGGGAACGGAGGCCTGCCCACATGCCTGGCAAGAAGAGCAGGGGTCTAGGGGTGTTTTTGCCCGCAGCATTCATAGCGGCGGGGTTGCTGGCCGCAGGCCTACTGACCCGAAGCTGGGGGTTGCTCGCCGCCACTATCCTGGGCGCAGCGCTATTCTTTTGCTACCTGGGGTTTGAGTACAGCCCTGCCTCAGCGCGGGAGATCGGCCTGATCGCCGTCCTGGGGGCTATCGCTGCCGTCGGCAGGGTGCCTTTCGCCGCCCTGCCGGGAATCCAGCCTGTCACCTTTATGGTTGTCGTGAGCGGCTTCGTCTTTGGACCCAGGGCAGGGTTTATGGTGGGGTCAACAGCAGCCCTCGTCTCTAACTTTTTCCTAGGGCAGGGCCCGTGGACCCCCTGGCAGATGCTGACATGGGGGCTGGCAGGGATCACGGCTGGGCTGCTGAGGAGGGTCCTGCCACAGCCGAAGTCTGCTGTAAGGGTTCTTTTCTGCTCCATCTGGGGTTACCTCTACGGCGCCATCATGGACATCTGGTTCTGGACAGCCTTCGTCCACCCCCTGACCTGGAAGTCATTTCTGGCAACCTGGGCAGCCGGCTTCTGGTTCGACACCCTTCACGCATTGGGGAATGCCGGATTTTACCTGGTGCTCGGGCCGCGGCTCATAAGGGTGCTGGAGCGCTTCCGGAAAAAGATGCTGTTTGAGTTCGTTGAAACACAGCCGGATTAATCAACCAGGCAACCTTTTCCCTATCCCCCAAAGGTTTTAATTATAAATTGATGTTCTCTGATGAAAGAATGTGAAAGCTGCCGCCGGAAAATGCCGGTTTATGACCTCGTTATAATACTGAACGGAAGTTGCTTCAGAAGATTAAGGCTGGTTTGGTGACAAAGTACCTCGAAGACTTTACACCTCAGGTTCTACTCTTGTGACATCTCCGATCTTTTCGAATCTATATCATATATCATATGGAATAAATTTCGCTCTGCTTACGGGCAATCATCGTCCGTGTCAAGACTTAGTAGGAAACTTTACACTTAAGAGACCTCGATACTATAAAGGGGAATTTTAGCAAAAACCACAAACTCAACATCAAGAATGTTAATGTGGGGAAAACATACTAGCAGTGTGAAA
>JBNATO010000104.1:0-7416 GCA_049701555.1 Thermacetogeniaceae bacterium
GTCACCTCGTGTCCGAGCCTGGCCAGATCAGCGGCAGCGGTCAGCCCGGCGGGGCCCGAGCCCACAACCGCGACCCTCATCCCCGTCGGGGGAGCCTTGGGGGGGTCCTCACCCCCGTTCCTCAGCTCCCAATCAGCCACAAACCTCTCGAGGCAGCCGATAGCCACAGGCTCGTCCCTCTTCCCCCTGGCGCAGTGCTTCTCGCACTGGTTCTCCTGGGGGCAGACCCTGCCGCAGACCGCAGGGAGGCTGTTCTTTTCCCTGATCACCGCTGCCGCCCCGCGGTAGTCCCTCCTCAGGATGCGCTCGATGAACGCCGGTATATCCACCCCGACAGGGCACCCCTGTACGCACCCCGGATTCTTGCAGAGGAGGCAGCGGGAGGCCTCCCTCAAGGCCTCTTCCTCTGTATACCCGAGCGCTACCTCATCAAAGTTCTTCACCCTCGCCCTGGCGTCTTGGACAGGCATGGGGCAGCGCCCAACCTTCAACCCTTCCCGCACCTGCACTCACTTCCCGACAAGTAGTGTTCCACAGCAAGCCTCTCCTCCTCATGGAACATCCGGGAACGCTGCATAGCCACATCCCAGTCGACCTGATGGGCGTTGAACTCAGGGCCGTCCACGCAGGCGAACACGGTCTTTCCGCCGACGGTGAGGCGGCAGGCGCCGCACATCCCGATCCCGTCGATCATGATCGGGTTGAGGCTCACGATCGTCCTGATGTGATACGGCTTGGTCAGCTCCGCCACGCTCCTCATCATCGCCAGGGGGCCTACCGCTACCACGCGGTCGATCCTCTCCCCTCCGAGGAGGACCTCCTTCAGGGCTGCCGTCACCGGCCCCTTCCTCCCCGCAGAGCCGTCGTCAGTGGCGACCTCCAGGGCATCGCTCACCTCTGCCATCTCTTCGGCGAGGATCAGCTGCTGGCGGTCCCTGGCGCCGATGATCGAGATCACCTCGTTCCCCGCTTCCTTGAGAGCGCGGGCGATGGGGTAGATGGCGGCGATCCCCACCCCTCCCCCGACGCAGACAACCTTGCCGTAAAGCTTGATCTCCGAGGGCTTTCCCAAAGGGCCGGCGAGGTCGCGGATGGAGTCGCCGGCCTCCAGCCTCCCGAGCTCCATCGTCGTCCTCCCAGCCTCGCGGAAGACAAGGGCGATCGTCCCCCTGCGGCGGTCGGAGTCGGAGATGGTCAGGGGGATGCGCTCCCCCTTCTCGTCGATCCTCAGAATGACAAACTGGCCCGGCCGGGCAGCTGCCGCTATCTCTGGCGCCTCGACCTCGAGCCGTTTGATGCCAGGAGCTAGCTCCTTTTTAGCAACGATCCTGTTCATCCCATCCTCCTCCCTGAGAGGCGCAAAAAGCGCCATCCCAGACATCCGCGGCCGCTTGAGCTGCCGCATTCACCCAGCACGCTTTCATTATACACGAAGAACCGCAAAGTTGGCTTCCTCCAGATCCACCATCGAGGCGGACGCCCCTAAAAAAAGAAAAACAGAGGGTTCGATATAAAAGGCCGCCCGGATGAGACCAGGCGGCCTGAAGCGCTGTTTCAAGCTTAGAAGTTGAGCATCTTTTCCGCTTCTTCCCTGTCGATGTCCATGATGTAGGGTATGCCGCTGACCTCCGCCGCCTCCCGCGTGAGCGCAGCTATGTCGTTGCGGTCGATGTACTTGATGGCGAACTTGCGGGCGCCGCACATCAGCTGGCGCAGGCCCTGCATCAGGCGCTCGAAGTAGGTGTAGACTCCGATGGCGCCTCCCGGCAGCTTGTAGAAGTCCTCGCCGAACCTCCTCTTCAGCTCGCTGCTCGTTATGAAGATCTGGTCGATGGTGTTGCCGTACTTGGCGTGCTCCGCCGCCAGCTTGCCCTCTTTGACATCCGCGGCGATCTTGTCCCCGACCATCGCAGCCGTGAGCGGGGCGCGGGCAAGGCCGATCGCCTTCACATACGGGGCTGCCAGGGCAAATCCCTTGAACAGGTGGTCCTCCAGGGAGAAGCCTCCTGCTACCGCGATGCTGGGGATGAAGGCGCCGCGCTCTGCCAGGCGGTCCAGGTAGTTCCTCAGCATGGAGATGATGTAGACTGTCGGGACTCCCCACTCGTTCATCATCCGCCACGGGCTCATCCCTGTGCCGCCGCCGGCGCCGTCGACGGTCAAGAGGTCGAGCCGCGCCAGCGATGCCAGCCTGACTGCACGCGCCAGGTCTACTGGTCTGTAGGCTCCTGTCTTCAGGAAGACGTACTTGGCACCTGCCTTGCGCAGCTCCTCGACGCGCTTCAGGAAGGCCTCTTCGTCCACCATGCCGATCCGGGAGTGGCGCTCGAACTCCTTGAAGACGCCGTTCTTGAAGGCCTCCTGGACAGCCGGGTCCTCGGGGTCAGGCAGCACGATGTAGCCGCGCTCCTTGAGCTGCAGGGCGCGCTCCAGGCTCGTTAGCTTGACCTCGCCGCCGATGTCCTTCGCCCCCTGGCCCCACTTGAGCTCGACGGCCTCCACGCCGAGCTTCTCGATGGCGTACTCGTGCACACCCAGGCGAGTGTCCTCGACGTTGGCCTGCACGGCGACGATCCCGTAGCCGTCGTACCAGTCCTTGAAGGCCTTGACCCTGCGGGCGAGCTCAGGGGAGTTGACGACACGACCGTTCTTGATCTCCACGTTGGGGTCCATGCCGCAGACGTTCTCTCCGATGACGATAGCGGCTCCGGAGATCGCCGCTCCTGCAGCCAGACCCTCCCAGTGGATCCTGGCGATGTCGGTGGAACCCATCCCGGCGATGACGATGGGTGTCCTCAGCTTGATCTTGTTGTCAGCCCCGATCTCCGAGGAGACATCCACGTTCGGGAAGATCGCCTTGTCGCTGTCGGCTTCGATCCCGAAGGCTCCGGTGGCGCTCCCCATGATGTTGAAGTGGGAGAGGTCCACAGGGTAGTCCTTCTCAGATGCAGATGTGTTCTTTCCGAACGGCTGGGGGTAGAGCACCTCCTTGCCCCTGTAGGCAGACTTGCCCACCTCGCAGAGCCCGGGGCATCCGTCCAGACAGGTTGCGCAAAGCCCGCTGAAGGGACATACGCTGTCCTTCGTGCGGTTTTTGGTCAGAGTTGCGGCACTGGCGTTCGGTTTGCTGAGCGTCATCTTCGACGTTCCTCCTCCTCAAGGGTTTAGAATCAAATCTGCACAGCGCTGCGCAGATGCAGATCGTTCTATTCGTCTATATTACCAGAATTCCTCTCAGAATAGTGAAAGTATACATGTATACATGAAAAGTATGTTGTATACATCAGGCAGCGCTGCCAGCAAGCGCAGAGATCCGCCTACCGCTCCCCTGCCGAAGAGAGCCCGCGGAAGAAGATCTCCAGGCCCTCCAGGATGCGGGAATCCAGA
The DNA here is from genome assembly GCA_049701555.1 of Thermacetogeniaceae bacterium. GTDB lineage: Bacteria > Bacillota > DSM-12270 > Thermacetogeniales > Thermacetogeniaceae > JBNATO01. The sequence continues at coordinate 3,388 of JBNATO010000104.1, forward strand.
TCATCGGCCCTTGAGGCAGAGGGACCGCCCCCAGAGGCGCTCCCCCAGGAGAGGAGGGCAGGCAAGCAGATCGCCCCGATCACCCCCAGGAAGACCTCCGCTGCCAGGCGGGGGTCGACGGGGCGGAACTCCCCTCCCTCTATCCCCCTGGCGATCACCTTGGTAACAGCCTCCAGCTTGCGCTCCTTCATGCGCCAGAGCCACTCCCGTCCCTCCGGGCTTAGCCCGATCTGCTCATCGGCGATCAGCCGCGCCAGGGCGCCCTTCTCCCGGACGAATCCGGCATGGGCCAAAGCGATCTGCTCCAACGCCCCCCTGGCAGAGGTCGGGCTCTTCAGGCGGCTCCGGACAGCAGCCAGGTATGACTGCATCCCTGCCCTGAGCATCGCCCTGAAGAGGGCATCTTTGCTGGGGAAGTACTCGTAGACTGTCCCCTTGCCGACCCCGGCGCGGGAGGCGATCTCCTCCACAGTCGCCGCGTAAAACCCCTTCTCCGCGAAGACCTGGGCAGCTGCCTCCAAGATCAGCACGCCTTTTGGCTTTTCCTTCAAAACCATCGACCTGGCCTGAACAACTTGGCGGCCCCCCAGACCAGGCCTTCCCCCCCCTTCTATAAGCACTAAGCTCACTTTTATCTGTCAGCCAGAGACCCCGAACTTGGAGATCGCAGCATAAAGGTCATCAGCGAGTTTTTTCAAGGTTTCGCACGAAGCGCTCATTTCCTGCATAGCCGCAGCCTGTTCTTGGGAAGAAGCCGATATCTCTTCCGAACTAGCAGCATTTCGCTCGGCAAGGAAAGCAAGATTTTTAAAGATCTCAATGATGCTATCTTTTCTTGCATTTATTTCCTGGTTCGAGGCACTGATCTCAGCCATCAGCTCCCTGGCTCTCTCAATGGCATCGGAGATATTTGAAAATCTATCCTTGGTGAGCCTCACACTTTCCTCCTGCTTTTTGGCTATCGTGCTGCTTTTCTCCAGAGCATCTACCGCATTTCTCGAGTTCTCCTGGAGTTCTCTGACGACCGCGTCGATCTCTTTTGTAGAACGCATCGACTCCTCTGCCAGCTTTCTGATCTCCTCGGCCACAACAGCGAACCCTCTCCCAGCATCGCCCGCGCGCGCTGCCTCGATAGCCGCATTCAGAGCCAAGAGATTTGTCTGATCAGCGATATTTTGGATCATCTCGCTGGCAGACCCTATTTTTTGGGCGCTTTCATTTGTCTTTTGCACAATTTCGCTGATCAGCTCGTCATACCTTTCCCTTTCACGAGTTCTTTCTATCAGTTCACTTACTGCAGAACTCCCTTCTTCCTTCATTTGCTCCACAATCATAGCAGCTTCCGCAAGCTTGCTCAAACTGCGCCTCTCTTCTTCCAGAAGACTGCCCAGTTCCTCGATATGCGATGTGCCTTTTTCCGTGTCCGCAGCCTGCTCAGCAACGCTTCTGGCAATATCCTCAATAGACTTGGCAACCTGCTCAGCGGCCTGTGCAGACTGATGTGCGATCTCGGTCAGCTCTTTCGAAGCCACAGAAAGCTGGTCTGCTGCCTTCGAAAGCCTGCCGAGTATCTCTCTCTGGTTGGCAACGCATGCCTCAATAGCTCTGCCGAGGACGGCAAATTCGTCGTTCCTGTTACAGAGCATCCCTTGGATCTCCGAGGTATCCAGCGCTTTAAACCTGCTTGAAAACATAACAACATCTCTGTTTATTTTTTTAATATCTTGGAGTTCGATGTCAATTCCAACCATTCCTAAAAATCTGTTTCCGCTCTTGATAGGAATGGCTACCGTCGTCATCAGGACCTGTCTTCCTTCGATCTCAAAATAGAAGGGGTCAAGGATCGTAACCTCTCCGGTTCTTTTGGGAAGGGAGTACCAATTTTCCTTCTCGATATCCAGCAGCGGCATCAGCTTGACATCTTCTCCCTCCCAATAGCAATATGGCACAAACCTCCCCGTGCGGTCGTGATCCCCCTCGTCTTTACCAGCAAAACTGGCGTCCCTTCCGTCAAAGGCGTTTGGCTCCCACAGAACAGAAATTCCGATAAATTCCCTGTTTTTTCGGAGAGCCTCTTCCTGGATCCTGAGAACAGCTTTTCTGTCAGGATATTCTGAATTTTTTATAGCTAAAATCTTTTCCGCAAGCTCTTCACCAACACGCAAGGCTTTCTCCAAAACCTGATAATCACCTAAAGCCCCTCTTTTCAAGTACTCGACCGACGCCCCTACAAGACCAAAGAATTTGTGCCTCTCGTAAACGAGCGCCACAGCATAGGCTAAAAAACCCGCAAGGACAGCTGCAGAACCCCAAACCCTGTTCCAAAAAACCACCGCAACCGCAAAAACAATCGCCGTAACGGCTATCAGAAATCCGTTTTTCAAAAGGAACTTTTTAACATCTCGCACCACTTCAGCGGCTCACCTCACCCCAATTTCTCGAGAAGACCGCAGCAGGCATCCCCTGGCTCCCTTTTCCCTAAACTATCTCAGCAGCCAAATTTTCTCATACAGCACGCCTCCCGCCCCACTATCCCCTCCCCATTAAAAAACCAATTGTTGCCGCAAAATTACTGATGGTTACTATACAAAACTACCAAACCATAATGTGTTACTATTAGAAACTTCTCCTATTACAGAATTCTCCTCTACCCCCTGCTGCATGTCAATAGCCGCAAAACGGGATATGCTCCTCACGTATCCGGGCTCTGCGAGCGGTCGGCCGCTTCCTTACCGGTAGCAGCAGCCGACGCGGCAAGCCCCGGGAAGAGGGAGGCAAGCCTTTTGCGCAGACGCACAACCAAGTCCTCGAGTACGGTGTAGACGACAGGGATGACGATCAGGGTGAGGAATGTGGCCACGAAGAGCCCTCCGATCACGGCGACAGCGAGCGGGGAATCCAGCTCCCCTCCCTCCCCGGCGCCGATCGCCAGGGGGAGCATGCCTAGCATCGCCGTGAGCGCTGTCATCAATACAGGCCGCAAGCGCACGGGGCCTGCCTGCAGGATCGCCTCCTCCCTGCTCAAGCCCCGCCTCCTCAAGGTGTTGATGTAGTCGACGAGAACGATCCCGTTCTTGACGACGATCCCAGCCAGGAGGATCACCCCGATGAAGGCGGTCACGCCGAAGGTCTTGCCTGTGATGATGAAAGCCAGGACGACGCCGATCAGGGCAAGGGGTATCGTGAACATGATCACAAAGGGGTGGAGCAGAGACTCAAACTGAGAGGCCATGACCATGTAGACCAGGAGTATTCCCAAAACGAGGGCGAAGCCCAGGCTGCTGAACGACTCCTGCATCATCTTCTGCTGCCCTCCGTAGGTGATCTCGTAGCCCGGCGGGAGGCGGAGGCCCGCAAGCCTCGCCTTGATGTCCCTGATCACGACCCCAAGCGGCCTGCCAGCCAGATCGCCGGTGATCGTGCAGACGCGCGTCTGGTCCTGGCGCCTGATCACAGCAGGGGTCACCCCCTCCCTGATCTCGGCGATCTCCCGGAGCGGAACGGATACCCCTGTCGGGGAGAGGATCCGGATGTTTTCCAGGTCGCGGAGATTCTGCCTGGCTTCCGGGATCAGCCTCAGGCGCAGGTCGAGCTCCTCGCCGCCGGAGCGGTACTGCGTCACCACCTCGCCCATGATGGAGGCGCGCAAAGCCTGGGCAACCTGAGCTGTCCCGATGCCATAGGCCGCCGCCCGCTCCCGGTCAAGCCTCACCTCTGCGGTCGGCTTTCCCTCCTCCAGCGAGGTCTTCACATTGTAAGTACCGGGAACCCGGCGCACGATCTCGGCGATCTCCTCGCCGGTCCTCCTCAGCACATCCAGGTCATCCCCCTTGAGGGTGATCGTGATCGGAGACGACCCGCTCATCATCGAGCTCATCATGTCGTACTCGCTGACCTTGATCTCAGCACCAGGGATCAGGGCGAGGCGGCGCCTCAGGTCATCCACAACTTCAGCGGTGCTGCGCCTGCGCTCCCCCGGGGGACAGAGCTTGACCAGAAGGGTGGCGCTGTCGGTGTCTCCAGACGCAA
>JBNATO010000105.1:0-7383 GCA_049701555.1 Thermacetogeniaceae bacterium
TTTGCATTTATTATGACAAATTTCTTTTTTCTTGTCTAGACCACCATCAGAGATAAGCGCCGAGGGAAATTTTTCTACCCAGCTCTGACTATCTTTCCCAAATCGCCGCAAAGGCCCAACGTGACAGAAATATCTTTGAGAAGAGCCAACCTGTTATTGCGCAAGACATCATCCTCAACCATGACCATGACATTAGCAAAAAACCTGTCGATCGGCTCAACCAGCGCTGCGCCAGCGACCAAGGCATTTTTGAAGTCCTTTTTGTTCACGCAGCGCAGCACCTCACGTCTGATCCTCATCCAGGCATCATAGAGGCTGCGCTCTTCAGCCTCCCGGAAGAATGCGGGATCAACCTCCGAACCCCCAGCATTCTTCGCCAGGTTTGCAGCTCTGGTATAGACTGTCAACAGGGGCTCGAATTCATGAGTCCCCTGCAGCGCAGCCAGCGCTTCCAGGCGCAGGTGTACCAGGATGATCCGGTCATGGTTCGGGCCGAGAGCAGCTTCAACGAGGTCATAGCTGTATCCCTGGTCCAAAAAGAGGTTGCGCAATCTCGCCCGGAAAAACTCGCCAAGCCTCTCCTTCACCTCGGACAGCCCTAGTTTGAGCTCTGCCCGTTCGTAGTTGCGGTAGGCTTGTTCGATGAGTTCGCCTAAAGAAAAGTCAAACTTGTGGCTGAGAACGATATGGCAGATCCCCAAAGCCTGACGCCTCAAGGCATAGGGGTCCTGAGAACCGGTGGGCTCCAGCCCAAGCGCAAAGCACCCAACAAGGCTGTCGATCTTGTCAGCCATAGAGACCACGGCACCCGGTTTGGAGCGCGGGAGTTCATCCCCAGCAAACCGCGGAAGGTAGTGTTCCCTGATAGCCTGCCCTACCTCCCTCTTTTCGTTGCTGGCACGGGCATAGGCCTCACCCATGATCCCCTGGAGCTCAGGAAACTCGTAAACCATGTTGGTGACCAGGTCAGTCTTGGCAAGATAAGCAGCCCGTTCGGCAACCGCCCTCTGGTTGGGCGTGAGCTTGAGGACATCGCCCAGATATCTGCTGAGGCTGATGAGACGCTCCGTCTTGTCGTAGAGCGTTCCCAAGCCCTCCAGGAAGACGATCCCTTTCAGCCTTTCTACCCTGGCCTCAAGCGGCGTCTTGAGGTCTTCTTCATAGAAGAACTCGGCATCACGGAGACGGGCGCGCAGCACCTTTTCGTTTCCCTCTGTGACGAGCTTCTTATCGCCGACAGGCCCATTGGCAAAAGCGATGAACTTGGGGAGAAGCCTTCCCTGCTTGCTCCAGACGGGGAAATAGCGCTGGTGTTCCTTCATCGGCGTGATGATCACTTCGACCGGTAGCTTGAGAAAGCGAGGTTCAAAGCTGCCGCAGAGAGGCGTCGGGTATTCCAGCAGGTTTGTGATCTCCTCCAGGAGGTCGTCGTCAGGCCGGACCACGCCTCCGACCGCAGCAGCCGTCTCCTGCGCCATCTTCCAGATCATAGCCTTGCGCTCCTCCTGGTCGACAATCACCAAAGCGTTCTTCAGCTTCTCGAAATATTCCTCAGGCCGCTCGATAACGATCGCATCAGGTGTAAAAATGCGCAGCCCGTAGGTGATGCGCCCTGAGCGGATGCCGTCCAACTCAAACTCAACGACATCCTCGCCAAGGAGGCAGAGGATCCAGCGGATCGGACGTATGAACTTCAAATCTCCTTCTCCCCAGCGCATCGGCTTTGGGAAAGAAAGGCCGGTGATCAGCAAGGGGATCTGCTCGCTCAGCACCTCACGGGTCGGCCTCCCTGTCACCACCTTCCTGGCAAAGACGTACTCCCCTGCGGCTGTCTGCTGGACCACCAGGTCGGTCACTTCGACCCCTTGGCTTCTGGCAAACCCCAACGCAGCCTTTGTGGGCTTGCCCTCTTCATCAAACGCCACCCTTTTTGGTGGCCCCTTCACCTCTTCCACGAGATCTTCCTGGCTGGCAGCGATCCCCCAGGCGTAGAGGACAAGCCTGCGGGGAGTAGAGTACACACGAAGTCTCTGGTAATTGATGCGGTTTGTCTTGAGCATCTCTTCCCCTGACTCCTGAAGCTGGTCGAGTGCCGAGCGGACCAGCCGGGCAGGGAGCTCCTCAGTGCCGATTTCCAGCAAGAGATCCATCCCTCGATCATGCCTCCTTCGCAACCGCAGCGTTCTTGAGATAGCGCTCGCGAGCAACCGGGTCCTTCAGCAAGGGATAGCCGAGCCGTTCCCTTTGAGCAATGTATGCCTGAGCACAAAGGCGTGCCAGATGACGCACCCTTCCGATGTAGGAGGTGCGTTCAGAAACGCTCAATGCCCCTCTGGCATCGAGCAGGTTGAAGGTGTGGGAGCATTTCAAGACATAATCGTATGCCGGCTGCACGAGCCCTTGCTCGATCACCCTGGCTGCTTCCCTCTCATATATCTCGAAAAGCCTAAAGAGCATCTCCGTGTCCGCTACCTCGAAGTTATAATGAGAGTAATCCACCTCGGCCTGATGGTGAACATCACCATATGTGATATCACCCGTCCAGATCACATCGAAGACGTTGTCCACCTTCTGGATGTACATGGCGATCCGCTCGATGCCGTAGGTGATCTCAGCGCTCACAGGCCTGCAGTCGATACCCCCACACTGCTGGAAGTAGGTAAACTGGGTGATCTCCATGCCGTCCAGCCAGACCTCCCATCCGAGGCCCCAGGCGCCGAGCGTCGGCGACTCCCAGTTGTCCTCGACAAAGCGGATGTCGTGCTGGCGGAGATCGATCCCCAGAAATTCCAAACTCTTCAGGTAAAGGTCGATCACATCGTCAGGGGATGGCTTGAGGATCACCTGATACTGGTAATAATGCTGGAGCCGGTTGGGATTCTCCCCGTAGCGTCCGTCGGTCGGCCGACGAGATGGTTCCACATAGGCTACGTTCCACGGCTCCGGTCCCAGCACCCTCAGGAAAGTTGCTGGGTTCATCGTCCCGGCTCCTTTCTCTACGTCGTAAGGCTGCTGGATGATACAGTACTGGCCCCAGTAATCGTTCAAAGCGCGGACGATCTCTTGGAAAGTCCAGGCCATATCCTGCCTCCTCCTCAAACAATTTTTGTTTAAATAAAAAACCCGTCCTCACAGCAAACGCTGCAGGGACGGGTCATACCCGCGGTTCCACCCTGCTTGGCACTCTCCAGAGAGAGTACCCCCTTCTTTTATTGCAAGCTTTACTACCTCTGGAAGCCAGAGGGTTCCTCTTGCAGCTCCGAAGCGCCTTCACCACTCCGCCTGACCGGCTTCCACCAAACCCGGCTCGCTGTCCAGCGCCGCAAGTGGCTACTCCTCTCCATCATCGCTTTTTTATCAAACTTTAGCAACCAGCCAGCCGTTTGTCAAGACATATCAGCCCTCAGGTTGCGGCTCCTGTTGACCCTCTGGCTCCTGGACAGCATCCCCTCCGCTATCGCCGATCTCTAAGGTAAACCCGCTGAGCATCGCAGTCAGCGTACCCAATGCTCCCAAAGCGGCCAACTCACCGCTCAGGAGCATACCAGCCACACCCAGCAGGCCCACACCGGCGGGAAGCTCAAAAACGACCCTATCCCCTCTCTTGAGGCGGATCCTTTTTCGCACACCCTTCTCACAGGCCTCCCGCAAGAGGTGAAGAACCTCTTCCCCTTTATCGTGAAGCCTTCCCGCCCACGATTTATCACGTTCTTCGAGCTGGATGAGAGCGTTGATAAGATCCCCGCCCGCTGCATCCAGAGCCTCCTTAGCTTCCTTATAGCCCACGTTTGCCCGTGCCCGGATGATATCGATCTTTTTCAGGAGCTCCATCTCGTCCACGGCGGCACCTCCTTCCCGGTAATCTGCCATTGACCACCTTTTTTAATACTTTACGCATTTATTCAAGATTTACTCTATATGTTTTTGGGCATCTCATCAAAAAACTCCCAGCTGCGAAGAACAACATCGCTGTGATAGCTCAAGAAAGAGCGCAGCAAGGAAGCAAGCTCAGCTCTGCAACCATCGGTCAGCTTAACCCTTACAGCCTTATCAAGAGGTGTCCGCAAAAAATAGGCCATGGCCTCAATGGCAGCGGGCGAAACGGGGCGCACACCCGGAGTCTCTGCGGCACAGCAAGGACAAACCATCCCACCTTTTTCAACGCTGAACCAAAAAACAAATCGCTCGCGGGAGTCGGGAGGCAAAGCCTGTCTCCTCTGTCCACACACCACACAGCAATCCAGCTGGGGACGGTACCCAAGTATGACTGACAGCTGAGCCTCAAAGACACGGACAATGAGCGCGGGATCCCCCCATCTGAGGGTTCTAAGCGCCTTCAGCAACAGCCAAAACAGCTTCGGCAGGGGCTGGTTTTCAAAGGTGAGTCGCTCAACCAGCTCAGCACAATAGCTAGCTGCCGCAAGGCGCTCCAGATCACCCTGCAGGAAGCTGAAATCTTCAGCAGCCTCCCCTTGTGTGATGGTGTCCAGCGTCTTGCCTTTGTACAAAACCAGGTGGGTATGGCTGAAGAGTTGTACGGCTCCCCGCAGGCGGCTCGTAGGCTTGCGCACGCCTTTGGCGATCGCCGAGATCTTCCCCCACTCTTTCGTAAACAGGCTCAGGATCCGGTCAGCCTCGCCGTAGACGCGGCTCCGCAGGACAACGGCCTCTGCCTTGTAAATTCCCATCGCCATGCCTCCCGGGCCATTATATCAAAACGGCATCTCCCCTGCCATAATCTTTCTAAGCCGCACATAAGAGCCAAACGTAAACCTATATTTAATTATATGGTTGACAAATGAGTTTCTGAAAGTAAAATAGAAAATTAATAATGACAAAGAAGGAGCATGGTCAGATGAGTTCTAAAAAAGCTTCTGCGCGCGGAATGGCCTATGCAGCTATGTTTGGCGCTATGACCGCAGTGGGGGCCTATATCACAATCCCCCTCCAGCCCGTCCCGATCACCCTGCAGTCGCTGTTCGCAAACCTGGCCGGGGCGCTCCTGGGCGGCTATCTCGGAGCCCTTAGCCAGGTCGTCTACCTTCTCCTCGGGATCATCGGGCTCCCCGTTTTCGCCGGGGGAAAGGCCGGGCTGGGGGTGTTGCTGGGCCCTACCGGCGGATATCTGATCGGATTCGTGATCGGAACCTACCTCACCGGGAAAATTACTGAGCTCAAGAAAAAACCCGGCTTTATCCTGATCCTGCTCGCCATGTTGGCGGGAAACCTGGTGATCTACGGGCTGGGGATAACCCGGCTTGCACTCGTGGCAAGGCTCTCTCTGGCGAAAGCAGTGGCAGCCGGAGTGATCCCCTTTCTTCCGGGAGACTTTTTGAAGATGGTCGCAGCCGCTGTTATCGCCACCAGGCTGAGAAACAGGATCAAGCTGTAGGAGGCAGGCCCCGTCATGATCAGGGTGGAAAACCTGGTGTATAGATACGATGAAAATGAAACCCCGGTTCTCAGAGGAGTAACCCTGGAGATCAGAGACGGGGAGTATGTCGCCCTGATCGGGCCGAACGGCTGCGGAAAGACTACCCTGGTCAAGCACTTCAACGCCCTCTTGCTCCCGACTGATGGGGATGTCTGGGTAGATGGAAAGAACACACGCGATCCCTCCGCAGTTACGGAAATCCGGCAAAGGGTGGGGATGATCTTCCAGAACCCCGATCACCAGATCGTCGGGATGACCGTCGAAGAGGATGTCTCTTTTGGCCCGGGGAACCTCGGCCTGCCGCCGTCGGAGATCCGCCAGAGGGTCGACGAGGCGCTGGAGGCGGTGGGGCTAACCGGCTACGCCAAACGCTATCCCTACACCCTCTCGGGCGGAGAAAAGCAGCTTCTAGCGATCGCAGGGATCCTTGCCATGAGGCCGAAGCACATCGCCCTCGATGAGCCGACATCCTCCCTCGACCCTGCCGCACGGCGGCGCATCACCGCCTTACTGAGAAAATTAAACAAACAGGGGATCACGGTCATCCACATCACCCACCATGTTGAGGAGATCGTCGAAGCTGACCGTGTCATCGTTATGGACAGAGGAAGGATCCTTCTCGACGGCAAACCGGAAGAGGTCTTCAGCCAAACCGCAACCCTGAAGGCGCTGGGGATGGATGTCCCCCAGGTGACAGAGCTGATGTGGCGCCTCAGCCAGCTGGGCATGCCTATCAGGACAGACATCCTCACGGTCGATGCAGCCTGCGCTGAAATAGCCCGCCTGCTGGGAGAGAGCGGAAATATGGCTTTGAGCAGAAATTGATGGGGGAGGAACGATGTATAAGCCCGGCTGTTACCTGCAAGGGGAGTCGTGCCTTCACAGGATGCACCCTCTGGCAAAGATCAGCGCCGTTGTCGCCTTGAGCATCGTCACCTTCCGCGCAGGAGCATCAGGGCTCATGGCCATAACCTGCTTTCTGATCGCCACCTCGCTCGTTTCCCAGGTGGGATTTAAGCGCATCCTGCAGGCCTTAAGGCCTGCGCTCCCGTTTTTCGCCCTTCTCTTCCTGATGCACCTTGTCTCCACCGGCGGGAGACCCCTTACGCCCTCCCTGGCAGGAAAGGTGAGCATCACCTATGAAGGGCTGCAACAGGGGGCTCTGCTGGTCTGGCGTTTCCTGCTGCTTGTCTTGAGCTCCACCCTTTTGACGATGGTCACCTCCCCCTCCGAGCTGATCGCCGGCATCAGGATGCTCCTCAAGCCCTGGAGTCTTTTTGGCATCTCTCCAGATGATCTGGCCATCCTGCTCTCTCTTGCCCTGAGGTTTCTGCCGACCCTCCTCGAGGAAAGCGAGAGGATGAGAGAAGCCCGGCTGGCAAGGGGAGCTGACTTCAGCAAGGGGAGCGTGCTCCAGAAAACGAAAGCCGTTGCCTCCATAGCAATCCCCCTGACCCTGAGCGCCTTCCGCAGGGCCGAAGATCTGGCAACGGCGATGGAGAGCCGCGGCTACCGCCGCGGCCCAAGGACCTATCTCAATGAGAAGAAGATGCAGCCGCTCGACTACCTGATCACGGGAGCAGCAGCGATCACCGGGGCTTACTTCCTTTTCTTCTCCTGAACTCTTATCCCCTCTCGGCGGGCCCCCTCATTTGCGCTGGAGAGCGAGGACGACCCTGCGGCGCCTGCAGGCAGGGCAGAGTCCCTCAAGATCGGGGCGGGCGGCCTTCTCCCTGGCAAAATCGAGCAGCTCCCGCCCTGCCAGCGGCCTGCCGCAGGAGGCGCATCTGACAAGCCGCAGATCCGTCTGCCAGGGCTCTATGGTCAGCCGCTCCCCAGCCAGCTCAGCCCTGACGGCGCCGGTGGGGCAGACGTTTGCGCATGCCCGGCAGCCGACGCAGTCGTCAGGAGCCTTGCCGAAGGGAGGGGTGACCATCCGGCGCGTCCCC
>JBNATO010000106.1:0-7365 GCA_049701555.1 Thermacetogeniaceae bacterium
AAGGGTGGAAAGGTGAGGTAAGAGCTCACCAGCGGTTAGGCGACTAACCGGCTACGCATCCCAGCCATTGCTCGCGTCCCTCTGCTCATCTCGCTCAAACCTAAACTCCGCTCTTCTCCACTCAGCCCACACTATTCAGTTTACCTTTAACCTAGCACACACCGATCTCAGTGTCAAGGAGGAGGAAGCCGACGAATGAAAATGGCTTCCGGTTTAAAAAAATAAAAAAAGAACGGGAACCATATCGAGCCTCTTGGTTCCCTACTTCAAAGGAAGGGTTGGAGATGGTCTGGTTGGCGACATTATGATGATATTTGTTGTAAATTAATATTCTTCATTAAATGCTCAATTCCTGCAAAAATTACCTGTAATTTCATGGTATTATTTTAAACCCATCATCTGCCATAATTAAAACGAAACTGATTGGAGAAAATTCTAAAGAGAAGCATTTTAAACCTGACTCTATTCAGGTAAAATGTGGTTAGAAAGCTTTTTAAAAATGACCAAGGAGGTAGTTCAGATGAGCCTGATGCGCAGAGAACCATGGGACATCACGCCAATACGCGAAGTGTTCAACCGCATCTTTGACGAAACCTTTTCACGGCTTCCATTCGTAGGTTGGGGGGAATGGAAACCATCGGTAGACCTGATAGACAGAGGGGCAGAGTTTGTGATCAAAGCCGACCTTCCTGGTTACAGCCCTGAAAACATCTCGATCACAGTAGACGAAAACAGCGTGCAGATCAGCGGAGAAACCAGAGAAGAAAAGGAAGTAAAGGAGGGGAGCTATCAACTCCGGGAACGCAGCTACGGCTCCTTCTCACGCACCATCCCTCTCCCTGCAGCCGTAAAAACAGAAGAAGCAAGAGCGTCTTTCAAAAACGGTGTCCTGGAAATAAGGCTGCCAAAAGTAGAGGCTCCCAAAGGCCGCAGGCTACAGATCGAGACAGAGTAATTATCGAGGCATAGCTGAAAGACGGGGCCATTAAAAAGTAAAAGCGGCCCCTTATTTCAGTCTTTTTTCTTTTTTCTCTGAACAAAATCCCCAAATTGCTGCGATCCTTAGCCTTCCCGCTTCATGGTTTAAAAAGCCATCCGCCCACTTCTTCCACCAACCTTGCTAACATCTACGCCCTTCCATAGAAAAGGCGGGCACCTCTCGGAAAGCGTTATGCCAAAAAGGATGGAACCTCAGCCAAAGGCTGGCCTGAGACTAAGAAAAATTTAAAATCACAAAGGAGATGTTTAGAATGAAAGAGTTCGCCAAGAAGTTTTCAGTGATGCTTCTTTTGACCTGTGTCCTGGCGCTGAGCGTTCTCCTCAGCGGAATAGCCGCTGTACAGCCGGCAACAGCTTCAACCGAGGAAGAGATCCCCCAGATCGCCGTCACTGGCTGCGGCAGCGTCAGCGTAAGCCCAGACCAGGCGAAAGTCAGCCTGGGAGTGCTGACGATAGCCCCGACGGCTGGCGAAGCCCAAAGGGAAAACTCCAGTAAAGCAAACAAAATTATAAGCGCTCTCGTTGCAGCCGGCATCCCCAAGGACAAGATCGCCACACAAAACTATACGATCTGGCCGGAATACAGCTATCCCAAACCCGAGGAAAACAAACCCCCGACCATTACAGCCTATAGGGTCAACAATACAATACTGGTCACCCTCGACGACATCACAAAAGTTGGACAGATCATCGACACAGCAGTGGCAGCAGGTGCCAACCAGGTGGAAAGCATCCAGTTTTTGAGACAGGACACCGGCCCAGCCCAAAGGGAAGCCCTGCAGAAGGCTTGCCAAGAAGCCCGCAGTAAGGCGGAAGCAATTGCCCAATCCCTTGGACTCCAGATCCTCGGGGTGCAATCGGTGCAGGAGAGCAGCAGCGTCGCCCTCCCACCCGCCCTCAGCGGAGGAATGAAAGCGCTCGAGAGCGGAGCCACACCAACTCCCATCGAACCAGGCGAAATAAAGGTCTCAGCCACTGTCACCGTCGTCTTCAAGGTCAAATGAAGCCAAAAAGAAAATGACCCCAATTCAGGGGTCTTTTCTTTTTACGCACACCTGGCACGATAGCTCAGAGCGCCAGAGTGCCGTTAGGCAGTGTGATCAGTTTGAAGATGCGCTCCTCATCACCCGTCAGGGCATTGATATAGACCAAGAAGGTATCGCCCCCGAGTTTTGTTTTGAACTCATAGGTCAGTACCTCATCGAGACCAGCCGTGGGCACCACAGCCATCCGGCCGGAAAGCACCTGCAGGCGCGGGCTTACCTTCGCCCGCGCCTGCTCTAGAGTGAGCTTCGGCGCAGGCAGGTCTCTCTTGTGGTGAGACATCAGAAAACCGAGGGCCTCGTATCCCAGGATCTGCCCGTTGTCGAGAGCCACCTGGACCTTGATAAGGTCCGGGTAGATCACCACATCTCCCTGTTTATAGGCAAAATTGACATAAAGGATGTTGCGCTGGCGCAGGGTATATGTGGGAATCATATTCTTTATGCCACGACTTCTGAGGAAATTCTCAGCCAGGAGGCGCGCCCTGCTGTCAGACAGCTTCCTGGTGGGAACAGAGCGGTAGTTGAGGTAATAGACGACATGCCCTCCTTTTCTGCTCACATCGACCCTGATAACATCCGTTGACCCCGTCCCCGTGCGGAACTCTATGCTATATGCAGGGATCTTTCCTCCCACATTCCTCACAACCTTGGTGCTCTTGGGTGGAGTCCCTGCGAAATCAACAAACTTTCGGGCTATGTCCTGAGCCTGAGCAGAAGTGACCATATCCCCAGTCAGCCCGAGAGGTTTCTGCCGCTGGATATGGTCGGAGAAGGGGCCGTCATAGAGCAAGACAGGAACCTCCTGGAGTTGGGCATCCACGCGGCGAAAGCTCTGATCAGCCGCAGTCGCTAGTGACTGTCGAGGCAATCGCTCGGCGAGCCCACTTGTCACCTCCTGCCAGCGCAGGCGGCCTGTCCTCGCCTGGCGTTCCACGAGGGCCATCTCACGGTTAACGGCGACAGCAGTGGTGTACAGCCGCCTTAGAGTATTCCAGTCCTTTTCGCTCAAAGGCTGATTGCGGTTGCGCTTTGTCAGCGAATAAGCGTAATCGCCTACCTGAGTGAGAAATTTGGATGTTCTTGCCACTACACTGTGCGACAGCGGAAGTTGGTGGAGGTTCTCCTGAGCAACATTGGCGTTGTACCATAAGTCGGAGAAAAGAGTATCCATCTGCTCCGAGTTTGCGCTGGCTAAGCTTTTGGAAAGAAGCGCTTCCACGTTCTTGGTGCGTTGCAAAGACTCATAAAAGGCTCGATTGTACTTGTTCTGCAGAAGAGCATCCGCCTGTCTTCGGGCGTTCAACTGTCCAATCCCCCAAAGGGCAGTAGCCCCCCATAAAATGCTTAATGCTGCAACTGCTAATGTCTGCCGCGACCACTTCATTCTATATACCCCCTCACCTAGCAAAAACATGGTTTCCTATCTGGGTGACGATCTCCCGAGTCCACATCCAAGGGCTCACCGGCTTAGAAGGATTCCAGAAAAACAGCGAACCATAAGTGGGGTCCCATCCCGAGAGGGCACACTGCGCTGCCTGAAGGGAATCATCCGAGGGCTCAAACTGCCAAATAAGGCCATTTGATACCGACTCAAAGGCATAAGGCTCGAAGATCACCCCAGGCAAGGTGTTGGGAAAGGAAGCGTTTTGCACCCTGTTCATGAGCACAGCACCAACCGCAACCTTCCCCAAGAAAGGCTCCCCTCCTGCCTCCCCATGGATGACCCTCGCCATCAGCCATAGGTCATCCGAATAGGCATCAGCCTGGGCTTCTGCTACCCCTCCTTCCCTGTCTGGAGATCTGAGAGGAAAACTGGCAAACCGAAAAGGCAATCCCAATCGAAGCAATAAAAGATATAGCCCCACGATTGAGAGGATGAGAATAACTCCAAACATCGCATACCTCTGCTTGGGAACTCTCAACCCTTTGAGCATAACCGAAAACCTCCTCTGCATACAGTTAATGTCTCAGCAACCATAGTTTGTGAAGAACCACCATCGGTTATTCATCTGGTTCTGAGATCGAGGAGGAAAAGCAGCTTTTTTAGCGAAGAGTTGTTTAATACAAAAAACAGAGGGGTAAGAAGGAGCAAAACCGATGACAGCATTCACAAGCATGCTGCGCAGCGGGGTTTCTCGCCTCCGCCTATACGGGGAACTGGTGATGTTCAGCCACAGCCTGTTTGCCCTGCCCTTCGGGCTGATAGGGATGTTGCTTGCAGCAAACGGGTTGCCCTCACTGCGCACCTTTTTCTGGATCGTCATCTGCCTGTTGGGGGCGCGCAACGCTGCCAATGCCATCAACAGGCTGATCGACAAGGAATTCGATGCCAAAAACAAGAGGACTGCCGGGCGCCACCTCCCCCGCGGGCTGGTGACAGAAACAGAGGTGCTCCTTTTGAGCATCACGGGTTTTGTTCTGCTTATAGTGGGAGCGTGGCAGCTCAACCCGCTATGCTTGAAGCTGGCACCGCTGGCAGTATTTATTCTTGTTATCTACTCCTACACGAAGAGGTGGACATGGGCGTGCCACCTTGTGTTGGGATTCGCCTGCGGCATCGCCCCAACAGCAAGCTGGCTGGCTGTCACGGGATCTTTTGCCCTACCCCCAGTCTTGCTGACCACAGCAGTGATGTGTTGGGTGGCAGGATTTGACATAATCTACGCCACCCAGGACGTGGATTTCGACAGAAAAGAAGGGCTCCATGCCATCCCGGCGCGCTTTGGAGTCAAAACTGCCCTGAAGATCGCCGCAGGCCTTCACGCTGCCGTGGTCGCCCTCCTGGCGCTGTTGCCTTTGGTGCTCCATCCCCCTTACGCACAGCTCGGAATCGCATACTACCTAGGAGTAGCAGTTGTATCAGGACTCCTCTGTTGGGAACACTTCCTTGTCAGCCCGGATGACCTGGAAAAGGTGACCACTGCAGCCTATACCGTCAACCAGATCATCGGGGTGACAATACTTTTCTTCACTGCACTCGATGTCTTCGTTTTCTAATAACCCGAGACAAAGGAGTCGGAAAGAACATGAAAAGGACATCTAAAGGACACCCCCGAGTAGAGCTGCTCGCACCAGTGGGAAAATGGGACGTTTTGGAGGCGGTCATCGCCGCTGGAGCGGACGCCGTCTACCTCGGTGGGAAAAAGTATAACATGCGCCTGCACCGAAAAGACTTCAACTTCACCATGGATGAACTCCGCGAAGCAGTGCAGTATGCTCACGAACACAGGGTCAAGGTATACGTCACAGTAAACAACATGTTCACAAACTCTGAGATTGCGGAGCTCCCTGAATACCTCCTATATCTCCAGGAGATCGCCGCTGACGCTATAATCGTGCAGGATCTAGGAGTCATCAAGTTGGCAAAGAAGCTGGGCCTAACGCTCCCAATCCATGCCAGCGTGATGATGAACGCCCACAACCGAGAAGGCCTGGAATTTCTGCTGGAACAGGGTGTCACCAGGGCGATTCTTAGCCGCGAGCTGACGCTGGCAGAAATCCGGCTGCTGCATGAACAGGTGCCGATCGAACTGGAGTACTTCACCCATGGAGATATGTGCTTTGCCCACGGCAGCCAATGCTACCACAGCGGGATGCTCTTCGGGGAAAGCAGCAACCGCGGCCGCTGCCTCAAGCCGTGCCGCTGGCCTTATGAACTGGTGGACAGGGAACAGGGGAGCGTCTTGCCTGTACAGGTCCCAGGGCCATACTTCCTGGCGGTGAAGGACATGTGTCTTCTCCCATTCCTGCCTGAGGTGATCGATGCGGGGATCTGCTCTCTGAAGATCGAAGGAAGGATGCGCACTGCCGAATACCTTGGCCCTCTTGTCGCCTTCTACCGCAGGGCTCTCGACCGCTACTATGACGACCCTCTTGGATACAGCTTCGATTGGGAAGAATTCGAAAAGCTCAAGGCGATGCGCGTCAGAGATCTCCATCCCCTCTACGCCTTCGGCAACCCAGGCGCAGCATCCATAGGTTACACAGGAGAGAGGGAGCCGCGGTTCTTCAGCCATGCTGTTCCTGAACCCGTGATCGAAGCCAATGACCTTTCGCAAAATCCTCTGCCTCAACCAGACAACAAAAACAGAAGCCAGAAAAAACCGCTGCTGGCTGTAAAGGCTGGCAGCAAGGCGGCAGCGCTCGCTGCCCTGGAAAGCGGAGCCGATCTCATCTATACCAGCGGCGAAACATTCCGCAGCCAGGGAAGGCCATGGTCCACAGAAGACTACCGCCATCTCATCTCCATGTGCAAAGAGAAAGGGTGCCTCGTGGTCATCGGCACTCCCCGGATAACCATGCCAGGCGACATGAAGAGCGTCCATCTCCTGTTAGCAACCGCGGAGGAACTGGGTGCAGACGGAATCCTGGTCACCAACCTAGGAACGATAGCAGCTGCCTCTCAGAACACCAGCCTCCCCCTTTATGCGGACTACTCCTGCAACATCGCCAACGCTGCCGCCGCGGAGCTGTTACGGGAGTACAGAGTGACTCAGGCCACAGCATCGCTGGAACTCTCCTATGAGGAGATGCTAGCGCTTTTGGATGAGTTCCCACTCCCTCTGGAGGCTGTCATCCACGGGACCCTGCCAACGATGATCAGCGACCACTGCCTCCCAGCAGCCCTCCTGGAGGGAAGCACGAAATACCAGATCTGCAGCGGAAAGTGCCGAAGCATGAGGTATGGGCTGCGAGACTCTGCAGGACTAATTCACCCTGTGGAGATCGACCACAACTGCCGCAACCATATCTTTCTAGCCAATGAACTGGCGCTGCTACCCTATCTCCGCTCCTTCTATGGCGCAGGTTTCAGGAGTCTGCGCTTGGAGATCCCGACCTACAACCCTGTAGAGACAAGGGTCGTTACAAGACTCTACAGAACTGCGATCGATAGGCTCTGGAACGACCCGGAACGCTACACCTGCTCGGAAGACGAATGGAACGAATTAGTGAAAACCAGAAAGGTGAATTTTGGAACTGGGCCCTACACCAGAGGCATCAGGACTAAGCGTCAAAATGAGCCTGTTGGGCAAAGATAAGTAATAAAAAGGGGGCTTATTGCTTTGAGTCAGTATTGGGGACCTGAGGAGATCATCAAAAAGAAGAAGGAGTACATAATTCCCTGCCTTTACCACTTCTACGAAAAGCCGATGCAGATCGTCCGCGGCGAAATGCAGTACCTGTTTGATCATGAGGGGAGGAGGTACCTCGACTTCTTCGCAGGAGTATCGGTGATCAACGCCGGCCACTGCCACCCGGAGATCACGCGGCGCATCTGCGAGCAGGTCAAAACCCTTCAGCATGTCTGCAACATCTACCT
>JBNATO010000107.1:0-7331 GCA_049701555.1 Thermacetogeniaceae bacterium
GTACAGCAGCAGTATGTCTCAAGCACATATCCAAAGTTACCGGAAGAGTCGTTTCATAGCCATAGACTGTCATACCTAAAGAGTCACCACAAAGTATGATTTCAACTCCTGCTTTTTCCTCAAGAAGAGCCATCGGGTAATCATAGGCGGTCAGCATAGTGATCTGCTCGCCTTTCTCCATCATTTCTCTCAACGTGTGGATGGTAATCTTTTTTCTTTCGCTCATCTTTTCTTCCTCCTCTAGTTACAATTTATTTATCTAAGCAGGAATCCGTACTTTAGCGGATCCCTGTCATCGATAATTATGTTCCCCATCCCAGTTATAAACGCTTGGCTTCTTACCAATGGTATAATTGCTTTATATGGTCCTACAGTTGTTTCTCCCCCAATCCTTCCTTCAAAGACTGTGCCCACGATGCTTTCATGGTAAAAAACATCGTCTTTACTGAGTTTTCCTTTGGTATACAATGCTGCCATCCGTGCACATGTCCCAGTACCGCAGGGAGAACGATCGATCTGAGCTTGTCCCAAAAAAACCAAGCTTTTATAAGTGTCACCTGGAAAGGCTGGATCATCTACAAAGAGAATATCATCTACTGTTGTAATGTGCGGCAGTTCAGGGTGACGGATATCTAATTCGTTAGCCTTTTTTCTAATTTCTAAACCGTATCTGATAAATTCATTGATGTATTCCTTTGAATGTTTCAAACCTAGTTGGGAAATGTTCACCATTGCAAAAAAGTTACCACCATATACGATGTCAACAATTATTTTTTTCCCGAATACATCTAATTCTACGTCAGGCATGTACAAGAATGATGGCACTCCCTGCAGAGTTGCGCTGACTGCCTTACCGTCTTTTACCTCAACCTTCACTGTTACAAGTCCTGCCCCTGTTTCTAGTACAACATCAGTTACTGGCTCCTTTACCTCAACATATCCCATCTCAACGGCAATTGTAGCAATTGCCATTGAACCGTGGCCACACATGGCATTATATAGACCACTATCGATAAAAATTATCCCTAGATCAGCTCGAGGATCTGTAGGTTCTGTCAATACTGCCCCATACATATCGGCATGTCCCCGCGGTTCTAGCATAGTAGCGGTTCTGATAAAATCGAAATTTTTTTTCATGTATTCGGTCTTCTCTACAATAGATTTTCCCTTAAGTTTAGGTCCTGTTGTTAATAGCCTCAGCGGTTCCCCTGCTACATGAGCGTCTATGTATGAAACAATGTATTGACCCAATACTACCACCTTCTATTTATCTTATTTTTAGCCTAAAAGTGGGAAAACAAATTTTTTATTCACTGTAGAGAACTATCGTTAACCCCCCGATATTTTCGGAAAGATAACAATTTCATCTGTCTCGCGCAACATCATGTTCCAACACGAAGCAACATCAATTGCTCTACCATTAACCAATATCACAACATTATTACTAAATCGCGGCTCATCTTCCCATCCAGAATTATTCTCATTTGTTACAAATAACCACTTTTCCATTTCTTCACCGTAACACTTTGCTAAATCAATAAGTAATTCTTTTACAGTTTTGCTCTCCGCAATTTCAGTTGTCCCCGTTCCTGTTATGTTTTGTAATATTGTCAAAAACCTTATTTTCACAGCCATTTATCCCTCTTTAAACAAATAATCAGTCAGAAAACTCAAAAAACAATTCAATTGAATTTTAAATTTCATGCGTTTAAATTTATATTTATTATTCTCCATAATAAGCAGATTTAAAGATATTTATTAACTGTTCTTCGGATGGCACCCGCGGGTTTGAGCAAAGATTAGACGTCTCTTTCAACGCAGCACGTCCTAATTCTTCAAGCTCACTTTCTGGTACACCTAATTCTTTTAAGTTTTTTGGAATACCTATATCCTCATTTAATTTACAAACAGCTTCTACAGCCGCTTCAGCAGCCTCATAATCATTCATACCACATACATTCACACCAAGCGCTCTAGCTACCTCTTTGTATAATTCAGGGCATCCAATCATGTTAAACTTCATTACAACAGGCAGCATTATGGCATTTGCCACACCATGACCTATATCATAGAAGGCACCCAGTGGATGACTACAAGCATGTACTGCACCCAGCCCTGCATAGTTAAGAGCAAGACCACCTAACATACTGGCTACCAACATATTTGCTCTTGCTTCTAAGTCATTGGGGTTGGCCACGGCTTTACGCAACCATTTACCAACCATTTCAATGCCCTTAATAGTTAATGCCTGAGTCAATGGATCAGCATAGGTAGAAGTGAAAGCTTCAATTAAATGAGTAAGAGCGTCCATACCTGTTTCCGCCGTTAATTTTGGAGGAAGCGATAATGTTAGTTCAGGATCAAGGATTGCCATAGTTGGCCATGTCTGATTACCAAAAATAACAACTTTCTTCTTCTGTGAAGTATCAGTAATAACAGCCCAAGGAGTCACTTCAGCCCCTGTACCAGCCGTCGTGGGTATAGCAATAAAAGGTGGACATGGTTTAGTAACAGGCTTTCTCCCTCTCTGATAATCAAGTGTCTTACCTCCATGTGCAACAGTGACAATTGCCGCTTTTACAGTGTCAATAGAACTTCCCCCGCCAACCGCAATAAAGAATACATCATTAGGATTTTTCACAAGTGCAGCTACACGGTCACAGGTCTCCCCCCGAGGGTTAGACTCAACTTCGGCAAAAACTTGAGTTGGTATACTCATTTCTTTCAAAGTTGCAACAATCGGATCAATTAAACCGGCCTTAGCCACTCCTGGATCAGTAGCCACTATTGCCTCATGTTTTCCTAGTTGCTGGATTTTATCATTTAATCTTTTTACTAAACCTCTGCCGTATTCAATCTTAGTAGGGCAAGAAAATCCAAACTCTTTTGTGCTTAAAATCATGCAACACCCTCCCTTTGATTCTTACTAGTATCCTTCACAAGGCTAAATATAAGATTCAAGTTTTAATTGTTTGAGTGTCTCCTCTTTTGGCCTACCTTGATCGTCCCATCCCATTAATTTAAAGTAATATTGCCGTGCTTTTTCTAGGTCGTCTTTGGGGAGGAACCTCCCTCCAAAAGGACCTGTAGGTAAACCCTCAAAAAATCGCTTAGGTAATGTTTCCTGTGATAATTCCAGCCCTTGGCGTACGTTGAACAATCGTGATAATGTTATGGCACGTTCACCAATAGTCAGAATATCATCTGGTCGGTAGTTAATACCTGTTATACTACTTATTGCTTCTGCAACCTGTTCATAATTCAAAAAATATGTATAAAACTGACATAAAACAGCACAATCCAAAAAATTGATAAAATTGCCTTCATAGTAATAGAGCTTTACTTTCTCTTCATCAAGTACAAATCTCTCTTGCGGCACCTTTACTCCAAATGGCTTTACCCTATCCGTCATCATCCATTCATCAGTGTAATCCGTATCATGAACATTGTGTTGATGGTCAGCACCGCCCGGAGTCAGAGTATACCCCATTCCCATCATCCATTTGCCGCGCGGCTCATGATAAGGTATTTCCTGGTTTTTAACATGCATTGCAAATTCTTCACTTCCAGCAATCTGTTTTGACAAATACGCCACACCATTGGCCATTTCAGATCCAAACCCGTTTCTGTATGTAATCATTTCAATTGCTTTAATTATTGCCTCCGAATCACCAAAATTGATCACAAATCCTCCCGTTTTGTCAGAGGTAAGTAATCCTCTATCAAAGCATTCCATAACAAAAGCAATTACTCCGCCTGTTGATATTGTATCCAGCCCATAAGCATTGCAGAGTTCATTGGCTTTGCAAATCGTAGCCAGGTCGCTGTTCCCAACATTAGAACCAAAAGAAGCCAGTGTTTCATATTCAGGACCACCATATTCTGGTCTGACATTAAATTTTCTACCTTCATACTTTACAACCATTTTGCATCGACAGGGACAACCAATACATGTGTCACGTTTAATTACAAAATCTCTATGTAATTTATCTCCGCTTATTTCCTCAGCTCTTTCAAATACTCCTTCCCTAAAGTTTCTTGTTGGAAGCACTCCATAGCTGTTATTATTCATCAATGCACCGACTGTTCCCATATGAACAGCCCAACTCATCCAATCTTTGTAATTTTCAAAAATCCAACGCCTAATTGCTTCAAATCTTTTTCTATCTGCAACCCGGACATTCTTATTCCCCTTTACTGCTATCGCTTTGAGGTTTTTGCTCCCCATGACTGCGCCAAGACCAGTTCTCCCTGCTGCTCTATTTACATCAACCATTATCGCTGCATATGGTACCAAGTTTTCCCCTGCAGGTCCAATAGCCGCAATTTTCACGCTTTTATTAGCAAGTTCATTTCTTATAACCTTATTTGTTTCGTAAATTGTTTTACCCCATATATGTGAAGCATCCCTAAGTTCTGCTTTTTCACCATCGAGCAATAAATAAACAGGATTTGATGATTTACCATGTATTACTACCGCATCAAAACCACACTTCTTTAACTCATGTCCAAAGAACCCACCTGCTTCTGAAGATCCAACATACCCATTACGAGGTGATTTAGCACCAATTGCTACACGTCCTGCCCCTGGAAAATATGTCCCATTAAAAATACCCGGGGCAATAATCAGAAGATTATCTGGTCCAAGGGGATCAGCTCCCACCGGAACATATTTCAAAAGATAGTGAGCAATTACTGCTCTTCCTCCACAGAGATTTAAATAAAAATCTTCCTTCGGTTCCTCAACCGAGAAACTACCAGTCTGCAAATCTACATGTAGAATCTTTCCCCATACACCACCAATTTGCATCACTTATTTCCTCCTCTAGTACTTGGTTTTAACTGTATCTTATAAGTAATTACCCCTCAGACCCTTTACAAACCATAATGTTCGTTTATCTTACGTTCCACCTGACCAATAAGTCTGTCTAATAAAATTGTTGCAATAGCAACAACCAATGTTCCTGCTATAAGCATTGCGTCATTATAAGTCCGCATACCTTGCATAATAATACCGCCCATTCCACCGCCACCAATGAAAATTGCATATGTCGCCACTGAAAAATTCATTACAACCGAAGTGCGTATTCCAGCAAATATAACAGGAAAAGCTAATGGCAATTCAACTCGAAAAAGTAACTGCCATTTATTCGCTCCCATTCCTATTGCAGCCTCTTTAGCAGCGGGAGAAACTTGTTCAATTCCAACACATGTATTTCTTATTATTGGTAATATTCCATAAATCGTTAAAGCAATTACTGCTGGTTTAATACCGATTCCCATAATTGGTATCAAAAATCCAAATAGAGCTAAAATGGGAATTGTATATAAAACACCAACCACTCCTATTACAACATCACGCACTTTCTTTTTCCGTGAGATAACAATTCCAGTAAATACGCCTAGTGTAATGGCAATGAGACTAGCCCAAATAACAAGCATGATATGACTAACCAGAGCTGAAATCACAACATCTTTTTTTACCAAAATAAATTGCCACGCTTCAGCGAAGACATTAGTTTCCATAAACTCCCCCCTATGATGCCATAAGGGACACACAACCTTCAAATGTTACAATCCCCAAAAACTTGTTATCGTCATCAACCACCGGTAACCATGTCTTTCCTCCCCAAAGCATTTCTTCAATTGCTTTTTTCACTGAAGCTTTGCTTTCCAAACAAGTTGCTGGCAACGGAAAAATATTTTCTTCCTTTCTAATTTGGCCCTTTTCATCCAATTCATCAAAATTAACATATCCTAAACATGAATCATTCTTTCCTATAACAAACACAAATTCCCACTTCTTCTTTTTTGAAAATTCCTCCTCAGGCAATTTAGTCTTTTCCTCAATGAAGAGTCGAGGAACATTTCTGTCAACAATCTGGGTTATTGGAACAGCATCTAGAGCATCAAAGATAGCGTCTCTACCAACAAACGCCCTCACAAATTCATCCTCTTCTTTAACAATCTCCATGGCTGTTCCTACCGTAACAAGCTTGCCCTCTCTCATGATGGCAATTCGATTACCTAATTTAAATGCTTCTTGCATATCATGTGTAACAAAAATGATGGTTTTCTGTATTGCTTCTTGGAGTTTTAATAACTCATTTTGAAGTTGTCCCCGCGCAATCGGATCTACAGCGCCAAACGGTTCATCCATCAGCAATATTTCTGGATCTGCAGCTAATGCTCTTGCAACGCCAACCCTCTGTTGCTGTCCTCCACTTAATTCACGTGGATAGCGGTCTAGATAACTAACTGGTAGTCCTACTGTCTGAATAAGTTCCTCAGCACGCTCTTTTTGTTTCTTTTTTGGATACTTTTTTAACTGAAGGACAAAAGTTATATTATCTCTAATTTTTAAATGAGGTAGCAACCCAATATATTGGATAACATATCCAATGGAGCGACGAAGCTCGACAGGGTCGAGCTTCGTCACATCCTCACCCCGTACAATGATTTTTCCCTCACTATGGGGTATAAGTTGGTTTATCATTTTGAGTGTGGTTGTTTTCCCACACCCAGAGGGCCCAATCAATACGAATATTTCACCTTTTTTTACGCTAAAACTAACATTATCTACTACTCTATCATTGCCATAAATCTTGCTCACATTTTCAAGTTCTACCATTACGCTGTTTGACTTCATTTCTTTCATCACTCTCACCCTATATAAGCCCTCTTGACTTCAAAAATTCCCTTGCTACCTCTGCAGGGTCTTTTTTCTCTACCTCAACCTGATAATTCAACTCTGTCATTGTCTTTTCGTCAATGGTTCCAAAAAGAGGTTTCAAGGCTTTTTCTATTTCTGGATACTTCTTGAGAACTTCAGTTCGCACAACGAACATTGCATCATACGGTGGGAAAAAGTTTTTATCATCTTTCAGCACAACAAAGTTATATTTTTTCAAACGTCCATCTGTTGAAAAGCATGTAGTGACATCACCCTGCCCCTGAGCAAGAGCTTCATAGAAGAAATTGGTATCAACCATTTTTTTCTTCAGATTTAATCCATAAGTTTTCTGAAGCCCTGGATATACATCGGGCCTTGTCCAGGTAGTAGAGTCTCCAACCAATGTCAACTCAGGATGTTTTGCAAGATCTGATATTTTTGTGATATTTAACTTTTCAGCTTTTTCTTTTGGCATCGCTATAGCAAATGTATTCTGAAAACCAAACGGTGGCAAACAAGTGACTTTAAACTTATCTTGGTAGGCCTGTTTAACCTTGTTATAGATCTCTTGTCTATCATGTAATACAGGTTGTTTTAGTACGGCCATCCACGCAGTACCCGTGTATTCAGGATATAGGTCAATCTGCCCTGCCACGAG
>JBNATO010000108.1:0-7288 GCA_049701555.1 Thermacetogeniaceae bacterium
AGCTGAAAAGAGTGAGTTCCGTCGCAGCAGTGGATTCGCTCTTTAAGCAACGGGGGGAGTGATGTCGGTGGATGCCCGCGGTTTCTTCTTGCTCGCCGTTTTTCTTTACACAGCTGGAGGTCTGGCGGCGCTCTTATTCAACAAAAAGCCTAGAGCAGCGAATCTGATCACGGGTTTGAGCGCCTGTACCGCTTCGGTTTGCGGCATCATCTCGGCTGTTGTGGTCCTCACAACAGGCTCCGGCTTTGGCGTCAATGCAGCAGGCTGGCTACCCTTTTCGGAGTTTGTGATTGAAGTTGATCAGCTGTCTGCCTTCATGGTTCTGATAATCTGCTTTCTGGCTGCAGCTGCCTCCCTTTACTCCATCTCGTACCTGGATGAGTATAAGCAGAAAAACCCTGGATTGCTCGGCTTGCTGTACAACCTCTTTGTAGCTTCCATGGTGATGGTCGTAACCGTCGGCAATGCACTGTACTTCCTGATCTTTTGGGAAGCGATGACTCTGGTTTCTTATTTCCTGGTAATTTATGAACATGATCAGAGATCGGTTTACGGAGGTTTTCTGTATTTCCTGGTGGCGCATCTCGGTACTGCCTTGATCGCGGTTGCCCTGCTGGTCTTTTTCGTAAAGACAGGGAGCTTCGAGTTCAGCGCTTTCAGGGAAGCAAGCCTTTCTCCGGTTTTGAGGTCAGCGGTCTTTGCCCTGGCGTTTATAGGCTTTTCGGCGAAAGCAGGTGCGGTCCCACTCCACTTCTGGCTTCCTGAAGCTCACTCCGCTGCCCCGTCGAATGTCTCCTCCCTTCTGTCAGGCGTAATGATAAAAACAGCAGTCTACGGCATCATCCGGGTATGCGTAGGCTGCCTGGGGCCCGGCTACTGGTGGTGGGGCTTTCTGGTGCTAGCTGTTGGCACGATTTCAGCCGTTCTCGGCGTGATCTATGCTCTGGTGCAGCACGATATCAAGAGGCTTCTCGCTTTCCACAGTGTAGAGAACATCGGGATCATCTTTATGGGAGTCGGCGCTGGAATCATCGGGCTTGCCACCGGCAACCCCGTTTTGGCTTCGCTGGGGTTGCTGGCAGGTTTGTACCATACATTCAACCATGCTGTTTTTAAAGGTCTTCTCTTTCTGGGAGCCGGTTCTGTGCTTTACAGAGCCCATACCAGAAATTTTGAAGAGCTGGGAGGACTGGCGAGGAAAATGCCTTTCACTGCGCTTTTCTTCCTGATCGGGGCGATCTCCATCTCCGCACTTCCTCCTCTCAACGGCTTTGTCAGCGAATGGTTCACCTTCCATTCCCTATTATCTATGGGCATCAACGGGGGTCTGGCGGATAAGTTTTGGGGGCCTTTCTTTGCAGCTCTGCTGGCGCTGGCCAGCGGCTTGACAGCCATGTGCTTTGTGAAAACCTATGGGATCACCTTCGGGGGGCCGTTTCGGACCAAAAAGGCGGAGGTCGCCAGGGAGGTTCCTTTTCCCATGCTCCTTGGGAAGGCACTCCTCGCCATCGGATGCCTTGGCCTGGGAATCGGGGCACCGGCGCTCGCTCCCGGGATCGCCGGGATTGCAAGCGATCTGGCCGGTTCAGGAGGAGCCTCCATTTCCAAGGGGCTTATCAGCTTCGCTGGTAACCCGGCCCAGGGAATGATCTCCCCCCCTTTCCTCGCCGTTCTCCTGGCAGGCCTTTTGGTTCTCCCGTTGTTCATCGTCTCTCTCTGGGGTCGGTCGGGTTTGCGCCACCGGACCGACCCCACCCCCTGGGCCTGTGGCTACAGGTATGAACCGGCGATGGCATGCACTGCCCGTTCATTTGCGCAGATGGTCCAGTCAGTATTCCGCCCGCTTTATGTAATCAACGCCTCATTCAGAATGAAAGGCGGCAGCGCGGAGTATTTTCCGGAAAAGCTGGAATACCATGTGCATGTTGAGGATATCTGGTCGCGCTTCCTAGGGCGCCCTCTGGCAAGGGGCATATTTGACCTGGGGAAGTCGATCCGGCTCATGCAAATGGGTAACATCCGCCTGTATTGCCTGTATATCACGGCGATCCTTGTCGTCATGTTGATCGCCATCAGCCTGTGAAAGGAGGCGCCATTTATGCCCAAGTTCGATTTCTTCATTGTGGGCTTGTTGCAGGCAGTAGCTGTTCTGATCCTTGCTCCTCTTTATGCAGGGTTTTCCCGGTTCTTAAGAGCCAAGATGCACTCCCGTCAGGGGCCACCTCTTTTCCAGTATTACCATGATATCTTTAAACTCATGAAACGGCAGGAGGTCAGACCGGCTTATGCCACCTGGGTCTTTCGTTCCACTCCATACGTAATGGTGGCATCTGGCCTGCTTGCAGCCATGATGGTCCCGATGGGGACGGCATGGTCTCCGCTCGGGTACGCAGGGGACGCAATTGCAGTCATTTATTTGCTGGCTGTCAATAAGTTTTTCCTGGCGCTCTCCGGACTCGACTCTGGCAGTGGGTTTGCTGGAGCAGGAAGCATAAGGGAAATGGGAATATCTGCCTTGGTTGAGCCCACAATTATGCTGGTGCTGTTCGTCGTTGCCCTGTTTGCACACTCCACCAATCTGGGTACCATAAGCCAAAAGATCCTTTCGGGCAGCGTGCCCTACACATCTCCGGCCTTCTGGCTGGGAATAGCAGCGTTTGCTCTCGCTTCATTTATCGAGATGGGGAAACTGCCGTTTGACCTTTCTGAGGCTGAGCAGGAGATTCAGGAGGGCCCCTTCTCCGAGTATTCAGGCCCGTCTCTGGCACTGGCGAAGTGGGGTCTTTTCATCAAGCAGTTCGTGGTGGCATCCCTGTTTTTGGCGCTGTTTTTCCCCTTCGGAAGCGCCCCGGGTTCAGAAACAACATCAATCTTGCTGGGTTTTGCGCTCTTTCTGCTCAAGCTCGCCCTTTTATATGCCATTGCGGCAGTATTCGAAAATACCATGGCCAGGTTGATCTTCTACAAAACCCCACAGATCACGTGGACAGGCTTTGGACTGGCACTGCTTTCGCTGGTGTTCTACCTGGTACAGGTTATGAGCGAGGTGCGTATCTGATGAGCGGAGCTGAAATCGTCAACACTCTAGCGATCTTGTTGATCGTGACCTCTTTGCTGGTTGTAGAAGCCAAAACCCCGCATAATTCCGCCCATTTCTACAGTATACAGTCATTCGTTCTGGCAGCAATCTTTCTGGCTCTGGCTGTCTCCACAAAAACCACCCCGCTCTACATCTGGTCTTTGACTGCTCTCGTCACAAAGGTCATTCTCGTGCCGTATATCATCCACAGAGCGCTGAGGCGCGCCGGGGACATCGGTGACCCGGAAACCACCCTCAGCCTGGCGCTATCGCTGTTGATCGCGGCGGCCTTTGTCGGCATGGCGATGTTCATAGTAGCGCCCATTCGTCTGCCTGTGGTCATCAATGTGAAACCTGCGCTGGCCGTCTCGATCGCGCATTTCCTGCTCGGGCTGCTGTGCATCCTCACGCAGCGCAGCGCAATGAAGCAGATCCTGGGCTACTGCCTGATGGAAAACGGGGCGCATCTGGCGCTGGCTTTGATGGCGTTCAAGGCTCCCCAGACCGTCATCATCGGAATCGTTACAGACGCCATCTTCGCTGTTGTGGTCATGAGCCTGATCGCCGATCTCTTCCGGGTAATAGGCACCCTGGATACAGATAAGCTGAATTCTCTCAAAGGGTAGGTGGATGTTGTGCATGAAAGCAATATTTTGATCTGGCTTCTTATAATTCCATTGGTGTTTTCTCTGGCTTTCTTTGCCGTCAGGGCCACAGGCACCCGCTCCCTAAAGCTGCTTGATGCGATGCATGTGAGCGGAATTTCACTGCTGCTTTTGGCTTCAATCCGGCTGGTCTGGGTTGTCATCATGCGCGGCCACATTTTTGCCCTGTCCGGAACGCTGTATGCTGACAAGCTCACCGCCATCTTCATCCTGGTGATCGGTGCCATGGGCTTTTTAAACGGCCTCTACTCTATCGGTTACATGCGGCATGAGTTGGAAGCGGGAGCCGCTGATGAAAAGGCCCTTTACAGGTATTACGGCTTCTATCATCTCTTTCTCTTCACAATGGTCCTGGCTGTGCTCCCCAACAACATCGTGCTCATGTGGGTTGGGATTGAGGCTACAACCCTTGGCTCTGCTTTTCTGGTGGGGTTCTACGGCCACAAGCTATCTCTTGAGGCGTCCTGGAAATACGTATTGATCTGCAGCATCGGCGTGGGATTTGCCCTCTTCGGCACAATT
Organism: Thermacetogeniaceae bacterium; assembly: GCA_049701555.1. Classification (GTDB taxonomy): domain Bacteria; phylum Bacillota; class DSM-12270; order Thermacetogeniales; family Thermacetogeniaceae; genus JBNATO01. The sequence continues at coordinate 4,267 of JBNATO010000108.1, forward strand.
CTTGTCTATGCCGGCGCTTTCAATGCCATCGATAACGCCAACGCTTCTATGCTCTGGAGCGAGATCATGAAGAGTGCCGGGCATATTGATGCAGCGATCATGAAGCTGGCACTGGTTTTCCTGTTCCTCGGCTACGGCACAAAGGCCGGGTTTTTCCCGATGCACTCATGGCTCCCTGACGCCCACAGCGAGGCCCCAAGCCCGGTCAGCTCTCTTCTCTCGGGAGTGCTTCTGAACTGCGCCTTGTACGCTCTCGTGAGATATCACATGGTTGCTAGCAGATGCCTTGGGCCGAACTATCCCAGGCTGCTCTTCCTCGCCTTCGGTGTTGTCTCTGTTACCTGTGCCGCCTTCTTCATCTACGGGCAGAGAGACCTCAAGAGAATGCTTGCATACAGCAGCATTGAAAACATCGGACTGATCGCTACAGGCTTAGGTGTAGGGGGCGTCTTAGGAGTCCTGGCATCTCTTCTCCATCTCATCAACCACAGCGTCGCCAAGTCACTGCTTTTTTGCACCTCCGGCAACGTGTTGATCAAATACAGGACAAGGGATCTTGGAGCGATAAGGGGTTTGTTCAGAGTGGCGCCATATTCAGCGTTTCTTCTAGGCGCCGGTGCTCTGGCAATATCAGGGTGCCCTCCCTTCAGCATCTTCATCAGCGAGCTGCTCACCGTTGCAGCAGGCCTGCGCAGGGGCTACCTCTGGCTTATGGTGTTCCTGCTCCTCCTGCTCGTAATCGTCTTTGCGGCGTTCCTGCGCCTGATCGGTGAATCTGTCTTCGGCTCCCCGCAGCGGAATGTGAGAGCAGGAGACGTTCCATGGCCAGCGCTTGTGCCTGTTTTTCTGCTCCTGGCGCTGGTGCTGGGGCTCGGTATCTGCATTCCGTCGCCTCTTTATCAGCTGCTGAAGGATGCTGCATACCTGGTTAATTACGGAATTTAGGGTTAAAGGGGGCTGAATCGAAGTGAATGCTAATGAAATGCCGGCGCGCGGCCGAAAGACTCTGGAAGCTCTGCGGGAAAGGTTTGATGATTCCATTCTGGATGTGGCCTGGCAGACAGATGATCAGGTTACGGTTACAGTGGAACTCGACTGTCTTCCGGAAATAGTTGAAGAGGTATATTACAATCAAGGAGGGTGGCTTTCCTCGGTCGTCGGAAACGACGAGCGGAGCATAAACGGGTCGTTTGCAATTTATTATGTGCTCTCCATTGAGGAAGAAAGGCACCCATCGAAAAACTTCTGGCTCACCGTGAAGGCTCTGGTCCCGCCAGAGGAGCCGGAATTTCCCTCGGTAACGCCGCGCCTTCCCGCAGCCGTGTGGTACGAGCGGGATGTGCGTGATCTGTTCGGGTTAATCCCGGTAGGGCACCCGGACCCACGCCGGCTTGTTCTACCCGATGACTGGCCTGAGGGCTTCTACCCCCTTCGGAAGGATGCTATGGATTACCGCTGCCGCCCTGACCCTGGAGATAAAGAAGAAGACTTTTCCTTTATCGGGGTTGAAGGCGAGGGGCTTTCCCAGGTGCCTCTGGGACCCCTGCACATAACCTCCGACGAGCCGGGACACTTTCGCCTCTATGTCGACGGAGAGACCATCATCGATGCCGATTACCGCCTCTTCTACTGCCACAGGGGGATGGAAAAGCTCGCGGAGAACCGGTTCGACTACGACCAGCTGCATTTCCTGGCAGAGCGCATCTGCGGCATCTGCGGATTTGCCCATAGCATCGCCTATACCACTGCTGTGGAAAACGCCATCGGATTGGAGATACCTGCACGCGCCAGATACATCAGAACCATCCTCCTGGAAACGGAGAGGCTGCACAGCCATCTATTGAATCTGGGTCTTGCTTGCCACTTCCTAGGGTTTGACACAGGATTTATGCAGTTCTTTCGGGTGCGAGAAAAATCAATGAAGATGGCGGAGATACTGACCGGAGCCCGCAAAACTTACGGGATGAACCTGATCGGGGGGGTGCGCAGCGACATCCTCGATGGAGATAGAAGACATGTCATCCAACTGCTGAGAGAGATACGCCGGGAGGTCGATGAGCTGATCGACGTTCTGCTCAACACCCCTAACCTTGTGAAGAGAACACAGGGCGTTGGGGTGTTGGACAGGAAGACGGCAAGGGACTTCAGCCCGGTGGGGCCCAATATCCGCGGCTCCGGTTATCCAAGGGATACACGTGCCGACCACCCGTACTGTGCTTATGACAGCGTTCCTTGGGAAGTGGTCACCAAAGATGGTTGCGACGTGTTCTCACGGGTGTTGGTCAGGGCCTTGGAGATATATGAGACATTTGCGATTCTGGAGCGATGTCTGGACGAAATGCCGGAAGGGCCTGTCCTCGTCGAGGGGTTCTCCTACAAGCCGTACCGTTTTGCCATCGGCTATGTAGAAGCGCCGCGTGGAGAAAATGTGCACTGGGTGATGACCATGGACAACCAGAAGGTGTACAGGTGGCGGCCGCGGGCCTCAAGCTACAACAACTGGCCTTCCCTGCGCTTTATGCTCAGAGGCAACGCTCTCTCGGACGCACCTCTGATAATCGCCAGCATCGATCCCTGTTACTCTTGCACAGAAAGGGTTACGGTTGTCGATGTCCGCAGAAAAAAGGCGCAAATAGTTCCTTACAGAGAGCTTGAACGCTACTGCCTGGAGCGAAAGTTTTCGCCTCTTAAGTTTTAGCGGAAAGGGGGTTCTCATGATGTTGAAATTGCTGAAAAAGATACTTGAAACCGGCGAGGCAACAGTAAACTACCCTTTTGCACCGCTGGAGGTAGCCGATGGCTTTCGCGGCAAGCCGGAATATAAGCCCGAGCTCTGCGTATCCTGCGGAGCCTGCGCCGTCGCATGCCCTGCCAATGCCATCACCATTCGCTCTGATCCAGACAAAGAGATCGCTTCTTTGACGCTCTTCTACGGGCGCTGCATCTTCTGCGGGCGTTGCGAAGAGGTCTGCCCGAGGGGAGCGATCACCCTCTCACCCGACTTCGAACTGGCTGCATTCAG
>JBNATO010000109.1:0-7286 GCA_049701555.1 Thermacetogeniaceae bacterium
GGTAAAAGTCTCAAGGTGTTGGCCAGTAATATTGCCGAAATTCTCAAATGTCCTCTTCTTATAATTGATAGCAATAACTCTATTTTAGCTAGAAGTCCTTATAATAACCAAGGGAGCATACTCTTAAATAGAATTCTGGAGAACCGGGAGCTATGTAACCAGTTATTTGCTTCTGATGAGGGTATACAAACCCTACCTGAAACAATTCGATACCGCGTGGATATTAGAGAACTGGCATCAGCCGGTAAGTATTTGGGGAAATTGCTGCTTTTTTGGGATCGGACATTTTCTACCATGGAAGAAGTAGCCGCGAATGAGGTGTGTCAAGCACTTAAGTTTGTGCTTCTGCAGGAAATGGCAAAAAGAGAAGAGACGGAAAGAGCCCGGCGCGAATTTATAGATGAATTATTATCTGGGAGAATCAAGAGGGAAGATGTAGCATTATCACGTGCGGAGTATTTTAATTGCAAGATTCCAACGCCTTCACTAGTAATGATTATTGAATTTGAAAGTTATGAATCTTTACATAAAGGTAAAAGGGAGAATACTGAGAGTTACCGTGTGGATAAGGTTAGACGCTTTCGGGATGAGAGTATAAAGATTGTCGAGGCTGTAATGGCTGAAGCGAAATTCGAATGTATTGTTATTCCCAGAGGAAATCTTCTGATTGCAATTTTTAATATTAATAAAGAGCAATCTGAACATATTGAAAGTGTTAAGAAAATAGGAAAACGCATAGAAGAAAAACTTCTGCAGAAAGATGATAGCATTGATTTTATTATTGCATTCGGAAACCAGTATTCAAAGATCACAGAACTTCATAAGAGTTATAATGAGGCATTAAAAACAGTTAATATAGCCAGAATTGTTTTTAGTCAGACAAGATGTATCCATGTGACAGAGTTGGGTATTTATTATTATCTGCCTGAGCTGTTAACAGATAAAAATCTAAATGAATATATAGATAAAGTGCTCAATGTCATTGAGAAGTTTGATCGTGAAAAAGAAGCTGGTTTACTTGAAACCTTTAAACTCCTTCTTTTTGAAGACGGTAACACTGTAAATCTCGCTGATAAACTTTATGTCCACCGCAATACCTTGTTATACAGAAAGAAAAAAATCCAGCAACTGCTGGGAGAAGATCCTTTTTCCTATCCACTTAAGCTCAATTACCAGTTGGTTATCTTGCTGGCACAACTCAGAAAGAAATTAGGTATAGTCATATGATATCAATTATATGAAATTTTTTGTGCATGTGCACAGTAATAGCAGCTTATTGTTGGAAAAGTGCACATAGGATATGTGATTTTGCTTGCGAAATTCTTGTGGCGAAATAGACATCAAAGCTTGATGTCGAAATGAGGATTACATTCATGTAAGGAGGATTTTGTAAATGCCACGCAAAGTTTTAAAAACCAGACAGGATGTAGAAGATTTTGTCAGAGGGTGTACTTTTTATGGGACTGGGGGTGGCGGACTTCCAGAAAAAGGCATAGAGTCTCTCCTAAGCGAGTTAGAGCAGGGAAAGGAAGTCGGCTGGATTGATGTAAATGAATTGCCTGATGATGCTTTAACCGTTTGCCCCTTTTTGATGGGATCAATTGCTCCTCATACTCCGGAAGTTATAGAAGAAATGAAACGCTTCGGGCTGACGACACCTATTTATGATTATAAGAATACGCTTGCGAAAGCAATTATGGAGCTATCTCTCTACACCGGAAAGAAAATTGATGCGGTTGTTCCCATCGAGTTAGGGGGAGCGAATACTCCCAGCGCACTGGCTGCTGGGTTGGTAAATGGAATTCCGACTGTTGACGGGGATTACACAGGCCGGGCTATTCCCGAAATTCCCCAAACAACACCGTATTTGTTCGGCAAAACCCTCTGGCCTATTTCCAGTGTGGATGCATGGGGTAATGTTTCGATTATCAAAGATGTTATTAATTATGCTATGGCCGAGCGCATCGGAAAACTGATCAGTACTGCTGCCTACGGTTTAACGGGTGATGCCGGCTTCTTGATGCCAGCCAGTGAGATGAAAAAGGTTATTATTCCCGGTACATTGACAGAATGTTATAATGTCGGCAAGATGATCAGGGAAGCACGGGAAGCAGGCAAGGACCCGGTTCAAGAAGTCACCAATGCTCTGGGTGGATGGATTCTGATTAAAGGAAAGGTGACAGGAAAGGAGTGGGAAGACAGAGTCGGTTATTATTGGGGAACTCACACGATTACTGGGGAAGGTGAGTATGCAAACGATGTGGTGAAGATCTGGTTCAAGAATGAAAACCATGTGTGCTGGAAGAATGATGAGGTCATTGTTACAAGCCCTGACATTATTACTGTGGTTAACGCAGATACCGGAGAGCCGATTGCCAATCCTACACTTTCAATTGGTGACCATGTTGCGGTAATTGGTTTGAAGGCGCGCTCAGTATTTCGTAGCCAAAAAGGCATCGATATTCTCGGTCCTAGGGCATTCGGTTTCGATTTCGATTATGTTCCCATTGAGGAACGTTTAAAGTAAGACATTTAAATAATTTATAGAGGGGGGTTATTATGCCCAGGTTAAAAAAAGCTGTTGCTTTGTTGTTGATCATGGGTTTGCTCGTAACCCTGGTAGGTTGTGGCGGTAGTGGGCAAAAAGCAGCTACTCAAGTCAAACCTGAGGATTATATTATCAGAATGACGGAGGACTGGCCGATCTTTATCGACCCTGGAGTAGGAAGCAAATTTAGTGACTCAATTGCTCTGGTCAATACCTATGACACTCTGGTGTTTCCAAAACCCGATGGCACTGTAGTTCCACACCTGGCTACTAAGTGGGATATTCTGGATAACGGTTTAACCTACAAGTTTTATTTGAGGCCGGGTGTTAAATTCCACAATGGTGATGAGGTTACGGCAGAAGATGTGGAATTCAGTATGAATCGGCTTTTGAAGATCGGTGAGGGGTTTGCCTATCTGTTTACCAGAGATGTGGCAGAAGTTAAAGCGCTTGACAAATATACGGTTGAATTTAAATTGAAGAAACCGTTTGGCCCATTCTTGCAGTCTCTGGTGCGGCTTTACATCCTTAATAAGGATCAGGTGCTTGCCCATATCGAAAAGAACGGTCAGTATGGAGAGATGGGCGATTACGGCAAAAAGTGGCTTTTAACCCATGATGCCGGTAGTGGTCCTTATAAGGTTAAAGAAGTAAAGATGGAAGAATATGTGCTTTGGGAAAAGTTTGACGATTACTGGAAGGGTTGGGATCCCAATGCACCCAAGTACTTTAAGCTTTCAGGTTCTGTTGAACCAGTTACCGTGAGAACAGCAATGGCCCGCCGTGAACTGGAAATCACCGACGAATTGCAACCACTGGAGAACTACAAGATGATGGATAATATTAAGGGAGTTGATGTGGCAACCTTTCTCAACGGTCATAACTTGAACCTGATGCTTAATACCAAGAAACCACCAACCGATGATGTGCATTTTAGGAGAGCACTGGCTTATTGCATTGATTACAATGCCATTATAACCAGCATTTACCCTGGTTCTTCTCTCAGCAGAGGTCCGGTGCCAGCTGTATTGCCGGGTCATGATCCAACTATTCCGCCTATGAAGAGAGATCTTAACAAGGCACGAGAAGAATTGAAGCAATCAAAATATTATGGAAAACTTGATCAATATCCGGTTTCACTTAGCTGGTGTGCTGAAGCTCCGGAAGAAGAGAAGCTTGCACTCTTGATCCAAGCCAATGCTGCTGAACTGGGGATTAAGATCAATATAACCAAAAAGCCGTTTGGTTCGATGATGGCTGATGCCCAAAAAGTCGAAACAACACCTAATGCTTCCCTGGTTTTTGTGGCACCACACTATAATGAAGCAGGTTCTATGTTGATGTCGCGGTACCATTCAAGCTCGTGTGGAACGTGGGAACAAATGGAATGGTTGCAAGATAAAAACATAGATAACATGATCGAAGATGCATTGGCGACAGTGGATAGAAACCAGCGCTTTGAGAAATATGCGAAGATACAAAGAGTACTATACGATCTTTGTCCAACCATCTGGCTCTTTGATCAGGCCGAAAAACGGGCTTATCAGAGTGCCTACATCTATTGGCCAACCGCTGAACGGGCTCTTAAAAAAGAAAAAGGATGCCTGCCGATGGGTTACGATCAGTACGTACATGATATGAAGGTATATCCAGAAAAGCGCTTGGCCTTGTTAAAGTAATGTAAAAGAAGGGGGCCAAAGGGATAAAAAACCGATGGCCCCCTCAATTTGAATTGTGATTTGTGAAAATTGCATTAAATATATCCATATACCCGCAAAGGGGTGAGATAAATGTGGATTAATCTCTTGAAACGTATTGGGTTATCAATTTTTGTTTTATTCGGGTTATCGATCTTGATCTTTATTATCAGCAGGGTTGTTCCAGGTGATCCGGCCAGGCTGGCATTGGGCCCCCGGGCACCTGAGTGGGCTGTGCAAAAGTTGCGGCAGGAGATGCATCTTGATAAGCCGTTATATACCCAATACATTCTCTGGCTTGATGGGGTTATTCATGGTGATTTGGGTAAGTCGCTTGTGACTCGACGGCCAGTGACAACAGATATTAAAGAGTTTCTCCCTGCGACCTTGGAGATTGTTATTTTGTCTGCTGTTATTCTGGTTTTAGGAGGCATCTTTCTTGGTATTATATCCGCAAAGTTTACTAATACGTGGCTGGATGGTTTGATTCGAATCATTTCGTATTTAGGGATTGTTTCACCTGCTTTTGTATGGGCAATTATCTTTGTCTTACTCTTCGGCTATAATATTCCAATATTTCCGACTATGGGGCGCTTGAGTCCAGGTGTTACACCACCTCCAACAATAACAGGGATGTACACAGTGGATAGTCTGCTTACTGGAAATTTTGGTACATTTGTCGATGCTTTCAAACACTTAGTACTACCTGCGATTGCCTTGGCAATGGGTGGGATGGCACAGGCTGCCCGGATTACCAGAGCAAGTATGCTGGATAATATGGGGAAAGACTATATAGCTGCTGAAAAAGCATATGGCATTCCAGAAAGAATTATCTTTGTTAAGTACTTATTGAAACCATCATTAATACCTACCGTATCAGTTGCTTCCCTTGATATTGCTGCATTGTTTGGAAATGCGTTTCTTGTGGAATTGATTTTTAATTATCCCGGTTTCTCACGCTATGGCATAACTGCAATGTTGAATAAAGACTTGAATGCCATAGCAGGTGTGATCATGATATTAGGGATTATTTTCGTAACAATTAATATAATCATCGATTTTATTGTCGCCTATCTAGATCCTAGAATCGGTTTGGCAGGGAGGTAATTATGAACAATGATGGTTAAAGAAACATCGGAATACACCACGGTTAGCAGATATATTGAAAATGCCAAAAAAGCCTGGTATAAGTTTTCACGCAATAAGATGTCTGTAGTGGGATTGGTGATAGTTGTACTTATTGTCCTTAGTGCGATATTCGCACGTTTTGTGGCTCCTTATCCTCAGCATGCTGGAGCATTTGTCAATTATGCAGAAGCGAACCTCCCTCCCAGCTGGAAACATTTGCTTGGTACTGATGTATTCGGAAGAGATATTCTCAGCAGAATCATCTTTGCTTTTCGTGGCGCTTTAATTATGGGAGTCGGTGTATTGGCAATGGTTGTTCCTATAGGGACAATTGTAGGACTTGTAGCAGGTTATATGAAAGGTACATTGATTGAAACTGTTCTGATGAGAATAACAGATATATTCCTGGCTCTTCCGCCATTAATCCTTGCCCTGGCAGTATGTGCGGTTATGCGACCAACTCTGTTTCATTCTATGATGGCTGTTTGCATTTCTTGGTGGCCGTGGTATGCACGACTTGTATACGGTATGGCATCTTCACTTCGCAATGAAGTGTATGTTCGTGCTGCTGAATTAATAGGTGAAAGCAAAATTTGGATTATTTTCAGAGAAATATTGCCGAATTGCCTTGCGCCGATTTTTACAAAAATGATGCTTGACATGGGATGGGTTATTTTAACAGGCGCTTCTTTAAGTTTTGTTGGATTGGGTGAGCAGCCACCGACGCCTGCTTTAGGAACAATGGTTTCGGATGGCGCAAAATACCTTCCTGATTATTGGTGGATTTCGATCTTCCCAGCTATTGCCATTATGATTATCGTATTGGCTTTTAACCTGCTGGGTGACGGAGTAAAAGATATGTTATCAACTGAGGAGTGATCTTATTTGGAGAATTTGTTGGTTGAGATTAAAGACCTTTATGTATGGTTTAGAGTATATGGCGGTTATATGAAGGTTTTGAATGGTGTAAATTTCACAGTTAAGAAAGGTGAAAAAGTAAGTATTGTAGGGGAAACAGGTTGCGGTAAAACTACAACGATGAAAACCATCCTGCGGATTTTGTCTAGCCAGGCATACATACCAAAGGGCGAAGTTTTATTTGAAGGAAAAGATGTTTTGAAGATGAGTGAGAATGAGATAAAAAGATTACGTGGCAGGGGAGCTGCCATGATCTTTCAGGATCCGATGGCCTCACTGAATCCTGTGTTTACCATTGGTGATCAGCTTGCTGCGGTAATATCTTATTCTGGAATTCAGGATCTAGATAAGGAGAAAATTAGGCAGTTGTCGATCAATGCCCTGAAAGAGGCAAAGTTAGCCGACCCCGAACGCATCCTTGTAAGTTATCCATTTCAAATGAGCGGAGGCATGAGACAGAGAATTTGTATCGCAATGGCACTGGCTACAGAAAGGGATTTAATCATTGCCGATGAACCGACCACTAATCTGGATGTTACTATACAGGACCAGATTCTAGCCCTGTTGAGGGAGTTGGTTACTAAAAAAGGGAATTCGCTGATTTTGATTACACATTCTCTCGGAATAGCGAGAGAGAACGCTGATCGTATTTACGTAATGTATGCTGGAAATATGGTGGAGGTATCGAATAATGAAGAACTATTCAGTAATCCCTTGCATCCTTATACAAAAATGTTGTTGGACTGTGTTCCAAAGCTTACTGGTGGTGGTGTGGCAGAAGGGATACCTGGTAGGATTCCTGACTATTTGAACCCACCTCCAGGATGCAGGTTTGAGCCGCGGTGTCCTTATTCTAGTGAACGGTGCCGGGTGGATAAACCGGAGTTTGTTGATGTGGGAAATGGACATAAGGTGGCATGTTTTAAATACTATTAATTAGAATACCCGAATCCGTGATAATAACAACTGGGCAGGACCTGCTCTAACAGTAAATG
>JBNATO010000110.1:0-7180 GCA_049701555.1 Thermacetogeniaceae bacterium
AGCCGTGGTCTTTCTCAAACCTAAAGATTTTAAAATCTGGCTCAAGCCTCTTCACAGAATTGAGCTCACCGCTGCTGGTTCCTTTGAGAAACTGGATCATGCAGACTTTCAAACCGCGCCCCACAGAACGAAGCGCTTGTCCCAAAGCTGCCGTAGTCTTTCCTTTCCCATTCCCGGTATAGACCTGAACTAACCCCTTTTTCAACCTAAAACTCATCGCAGGCCCCCTTATCATCCTTAGCAGAATTCCACACATCTTCTTTAATTATAGCTCTCAACCATTTTTGCCGCTACGAAACTTCACTAAAAAGCAAGAATTTATTGCTAATATTCTCCATAAGTTTTAACATTTTTATCAAGGAAATATAGAGATTAAAGGAGGTATTTCTGGCACAAATGTCCGGGATGATCGAATTGTGCATCAAAACAAACCAACGCGAGGAAATGATCGATATCACAGGAATGATTCAGAAAGCGCTTCAAGAAAGGAAGGCCATAAACGGAGTGTGCTGCATCTTTGTCCCTCATACCACGTGCGGGATAACCGTCAATGAGCACGCTGACCCTGACGTTATTCATGACATCGCCGACGTTCTCAATAAGCTGGTGCCTCCAAAGGAAAATTACAGGCACATTGAAGGGAACTCACCGGCCCATGTCAAAACATCCCTTGTAGGGAACTCTCTGACGCTCATGTTCTCAGAAGGTAGGCTCTGTCTTGGAACATGGCAAGGAGTGTTTTTGTGTGAATTCGATGGGCCTCGCCAGCGCCGTGTCTGGCTAAAGATCATACCAACCTGAAAAACATCACAAAAACTTTTATCCTCCAGCGCTAAGCCTGTCGAAGAGTTTCAAGTAATTCAGAATGTTGGTAGTGATCAAAAAATTGCGCCGCACCTTTTCCCGGCCTGCCTTTCCCATTTCTTTAGCAAGGGCAGGATTCCGGAGAAGCAGCAACACCCTCTCAGCGCACTCTTCTACGGTATCCACAAGAAAGCCGTTAATTCCATCATCGATCTGGTACCTTATGCCGCCAACGTTCCCCCCGACCACAGGAACCCCCTTCCAGAGACCTTCAGAAACTGTCAGTCCAAAGCCCTCTCTCAGAGACTTCTGGATGATCACATCAGAGACCCTCTGAAAGGCATTCACTTCCAAACTAGTAACCCTGTTCATATTGGTCACTATCTTTATATCGTAGTCCTCGCCTGCCTTTCTCAACGTCCTATAGAGGTAATCCCAACCCTCTGGGTCATCTGTTGCCATAGAACCGATCAGAGCAAGTTGTACTTCAGGGAAATCTTTTTTAACGATGCGGTAGGCATCAATCACACCAAGAGGGTCCTTCCAAGGATCGAACCTAGAAATCTGCGAGATCAGCGGACGATCGATATCTATCCCAAACCGGCTGACAATATCCTCCGCCTCTTCTCTATCCAACGCAATATTTTTGAGGCTGAGAGGGTCAATGGCAGGAGTAAAAAAGGTGAGGTTAGGGAGATATCGCTCCTCGTGGACGAATTCCTCCAAAGTAAAAATGCAGGCATCATAATCTTTGATGTACTGATAGAGGAAATCCCACACATCGGGCTGCGGAGTAGAAGTGTCGATGTGACAACGCCAGATCCATTTCGCACCAGGGACATCTTCCCGATGGCGTATCAGCGCCGCTGGCTGCGGATCGTGCACAACTATGAAATCATAGTCCCACTCTTTGAGGACAGAAGCATTGCGTTCGTTATACCTAATGTAAATTTCCTTCGCCTCAGGCGTCAGGGTGCCCTCCTGCCCCTGTAAACAGTTGTGGAGAGCCTTAGTCACGGTAAAGAATTCGTCATCTCCCTCCATCACCCACCAGTCTATCTCCACTCCCATGTCCCTAGAAAGGGGAACAAATGAATGAAGGATTTCCGAGACTCCACCTCCATAAGAAGTCGCATTAATCATGGCGATCTTCTTCCCGCTCAACTTCTTTACATAATACTCGAGCTGCAAGGCTGTCTCCATATCCACAAATTCACGATAATCAGCATACCTCTTCGGCTCCGTTTTCACCAATCTCAACGCTTTACACCCCCTCTATATTTTTTCTGCTGATGGTTATACTTATCCCAGGAGCCAAAAATTTAAAAAGGGGTTATAAACGGCCATGCTCTCGATGGGTGCCCACATCACAGAAAGCGGTGAAATTTTGTTCAGAGTATTTGCCTATAACAGAAAGAAGGTCAGCCTCGTTGTCAAAAGAAACGGGCATGAAAGAGTCATCCCTATGACCCAGGAAGAAGAACACATATATACCACTGTCCTGGAGAGAGGAGAGCCCGGCCTCCTGTATAAATTCCGGCTAGATGACGAGGGAGAATTCCCTGACCCATATTCTCACTATCAGCCAGAGGGAGTACATGGTTTCTCACAGGTGATAGACCACAGAAATTATCAATGGCAGGACGATAACTGGACAGGCAAAAATCTTGAAGAGCTGATCATCATGGAAATTCACGTAGGAACATTTTCGCCAGAAGGAACTTTTGAAGGTGTCACCAAACGCCTCGACTACCTAAAAGAGTTGGGAGTTAACGCAATTGAGCTTATGCCGATCGTTCAAACCCCTGGAAGGTGGAACTGGGGTTATGACATCGCCAATCTGTTCAGTGTCAACCACAACTATGGCACCCCATACGACCTGAAGCGATTGGTTGACGCTTGCCATCAACGCCAGATAGCAGTGATCCTCGACGTAGTCTATAACCATTTTGGCCCAGAAGGAAACTATCTCCCCCTCTATGGCCCCTACCTCACCAAAAAACATCAAACACCTTGGGGCATGGCGGTCAACTACGATGACTCTTTTAGCATCTTTACCAGAAAAATGGTCCTGGACAACGTCCGCTACTGGTTGGACACTTACCATATCGATGGTTTACGCCTTGATGCCGTTCACGCCATCAAGGACAACAGCCCCATCCATATCCTTCAGGAGATCGCCATCGTCACCCGAAACCTATCTCTAGAAAAAAGACGGCATAAATTCCTTATCGCCGAAAGCGACGAAAACAACTCGCGCTTGATCAATGCCTTGGACAAAGGAGGATACGGAATAGATGCTCAGTGGATGGACGACTTTCACCACTGCATCCACACACTCCTGACCGGTGAAAGCGATGGCTACTATATAGACTACGGCAGACTTGAAGACTTAGAAAAAGTCTTCAAGAACTACCTATACACAGGCCAGTGCTCACGCTATTGGGGGAAGAAAAGAGGAACTGACGCCTCCCAGAACCCCGGAAAACAGTTTATAGTGGCCATTCAAAATCACGACCAAATAGGCAACAGAGCTTTTGGTGACCGTTTGGCAACACTTGTAGAATTTCCATTTCTCAAAGCTGCTGCAGCCCTGATGTTTTTCTCAGCCTATGTTCCCATGATCTTTATGGGAGAAGAATACGGAGAGAAAAATCCATTCCTTTTCTTTACTGATTACCAGGATCCCGAGTTACAAAAAAACGTCTCCAAAGGAAGGAAAGAAGAGTTTCGAAAGTTTGGATGGAGGGATACCCCAGACCCCCAAGACCCTGAGACCTTTTACCGTTCAAAACTCACACCTTCGGATCAATGGAGCGAAGAAAATTGGCAGCTTCTCCGTTATTACAAAGATCTCATCGGATTGCGACTTTCTCATCCCGTTCTGAAAAAACTCGACAAACACAACCTTAAAGTAAGGGTAAACAACTCCACCCGCCTCGTGGAGATCGTTAGATGGAGAGGAAACCTCAAGCTCACAGGATTATTTAACTTAGGCACACAGACAGTTCCCCTAACCAACCATCCAGGAAAACAGATCTTCAACTCAGAATGGCGGATCTACGGAGGTGATCAAGAAGGTGAAACCCGATTTTTAAGAAAAGGTCAGGTATTGATCATCGAATCCTAGCGGATACCCACCATCTCTTTTTTGAAGTACTTTTCCACATCCTCCGGGCTCATAGAATCTATCCTATCGATCATTTCTGGAAAGAGAGGTGGATAGATATTGTAAAGGTAGTGGTACATCTTCTCCACGAGATAATCCGTATAACCACTTTCAGCCCAGACCCTTTGAATCCTGTCTGTCGCCATATAGACAGCTTGTGAGTATGCTTGGAGGAGCTTTAAAAAGGTGTAAAGATCACCAGGATCCTTTTTGTACACATTATACATTTCCCTTGCCCTTTCTAAAGCCACACCTTTCCACTTCTCTATCTCCGGAAACAGAGCATAGGCGCGGGAAAGATCGATCTCTTTTTTCTCACGTCTCAACTCATCAAGACCGTAGCGCAAATAAGCCACCCTGTTATCGATAAAAACATCCAGGGTTTCGCACAATCCTACAAAGTTTCGGGGATCGATCTCCTTCATCTCCCTGCTCAACAAAGCAGGAGTATATTCTTCAAGCCTTCGCAGAAGCACGGCACATAGCAGATACCCCTTCAGATAAGGGCGCTTCTGCCTTCCCTCTGTCGGAACCCAACCCCAGTTGCAGGCTCTTTTCATCAGCCTCAAATAGAGAACAGCCTGGGAGTCAAGGCTTTCCTTAGCCAAATCATAACCAGTCTCCCCAAGCCTTCCGACGCTTACCGGCACATCCACCGATATGCCGAAATTGTCCAAAAGGGTATCAAATATCCCGCAGTAATATTTCCCGTTTTCCCAAAAGATCAGAGGATGCTCATAAAGCCCGCAACTGTGAATGTCATAACCGTGGCGGTTGACTCCCAAGGGCGGGTAATGGCCATCAGGCCTGAGAACTAATCTGACCTCAGGAACCCAACTTATCTGATGGAACCTCACTTCAGGAAGGCTGTCTATACCGTCGGGGATAACCACTTCCTCTATATATCGATCAGGGGTTACAAAATGCACCCTGTAGTCATGCTCCTCTTGAAGCAATTTCTTCCAGGAATGTTCCATGATCTCCAAGGCAAGATCTCCAAAATCCATCAGTTCTAGATCCTGAATATACACAATCACACCTCGATGAGGTGCATTTTCCAGCTCGCGGCGCAAAACACTTAGATAAATCTCTACCCCTTCATCAAAACTGATCGGATAGCTCTCGAATTCGTCCCTCTGATACTCGTTATCGAAAACAGGAAAGTCTCCCAGCAAATACCCCTGGCTCTTAACCTCGTCCCTCTTCATCCTGGTAATCGGACGCCAGACCTCCTGAGAAACAGGAAAGTTGCGAGGTAAGGCAATAACCTTTCTCTTGCCTGCCCTGATCAGAAAAGGTCTGTAGGTATAATCACCTTCTCCAATCAACTCAAAGAAGTCTTTATCTCTTCTCATATGAGGGAAAATCACATAGTCAATATTGGCTTTTTCCAATGCTTCCAGCTTATCGTAGCTCAATGAATCCTCTGTAGGAAATAGGCCGTTATACCGGGGATAGGGCACACCCATCTCGTTATGCAGGTACTGCCGATTCCAGAGGATTTCCTGAGCAAGCTCATCAGAACGAAGCAAAGCTACATGCGTATGGTGGGCATGTCCATAGATGGGATAGAGTCTCCCTCTTCTGTACTCTTTCTTCAGCATCTCAAATGTATCAGGCATGATCTGTTTGAGCTGAACTAAGAGTTCATTGGTGAATTCAACGCAGAGCGGAATCTCCATACTCTCACCAAACCGTTTGCACAAAGCGTAGATATCCCGTCCTTCCTCATATCTCTTTCGGAGATAATTGGTTTCCATTATGGAGTCTTTCATCGGATTATCGCCTTCGAGGTAGGACAAGAGGACTTCAGGAAGATCCCAGAGCAGCTCATGGGCATGAAAAGCTAAAATAACATAGACATCCTTTTTCATAGAAACTCCTCCTGCGATATTCTAGCGCCGTACGGTACTCTCTCTTTCTCTCCTTTAAGGTTTTCCGCGATGTTCCTCTTTTATTCTGCATCCAAAGCACTAACTCTTGTTGCTACTAATACAACTTTTCCAATCCCCAAAGAGATCTTTAGATTTAGCCTTTATCACTTTTCTGGAGAGGATAAAATAATAAACAAGAAAAAATAAAAAAACTCGAAGAGGAGGGAGAGATAGAGTGGTCAAAAACGTTATAGATGCCATCAAAGAAAGGAGAAGCATACGAAGGTTTAAACCCGAAGTGGTAACCAAAGCAACCATTGAACATCTGCTTAAAGCAGCGATCTCGGCTCCCAGCGCTGGAAATCTACAGCCCTGGTTCTTCGTGGTCGTGTTTAACGAAAAGGTACGTCAGGAGCTGGCAGAAGCTGCCGGTCAGCCTTTTGTGGCAAAAGCACCTGTTTGCATTGTCGTGTGCGCAGAGCCGGAACGCTCAGCCTCTAGGTATGGCAAACGCGGAAGAGAACTCTATTGCATTCAGGATACAGCGGCAGCAATCGAAAACATTCTGCTGGCTGCCACGGCTCTTGGACTTGGAGCCTGTTGGGTAGGGGCATTCAACGAAGAACGAGTAGCCTCGATTTTAGAATTAAAACCAGGACTCAGACCTGTTGCCATACTCCCCATCGGCTACCCCGACGAAGGCAATAAAGCTGCGCCACGCCGTCCATTGAACGAGGTGATTCGGATAATAGAGTGAATCTGTCACTGGCGCCACTTTGTATAAAAACCATTCAACATATATCGGGAAGAGCTGTACTCTTCAACAACGATTCTTTTATCGACAACATAAGCGATCTCAGGAACCACAGGTACATCCGAATGCCGCCCCGGTGAACAGGCTACATAATGGGCAATCCGCAGCTGCGATGGAGCAAGGTGAAGAGCAATGATAAATGCCTTTTCATTTCCATTTCTACCTGCATGAGCAACTCCTCTTAAAGAGCCCCAAATTATGATATTTTCTCCAGCAGCAATCTCTCCTCCTGGGTGAACATCTCCCATGAGAACAACAGTACCAGGATAGTAAAGGCTCTGCCCAGATCTTATCGTTTTGGTCACCATCAAAGCTCTGTTTCCATCTCCTCCTTCTATTTCTCGAGGAAATACCTTCTCTTCAGCGTAGCGCCTATTCTCTGATCTGTGATTGTTAAGTATAACGTTCTTCAGCTGTATGTTCCTTGAAGACAAGATCTCTTTCAAAGAAGCAAGCTCTTCAGGAGATAAAGCTTCCCTCCTACCTATATCCACATTTACAGAAGTGTTTTGAAAGAAA
>JBNATO010000111.1:0-7152 GCA_049701555.1 Thermacetogeniaceae bacterium
AAAAACCTTTTCAGGTTTTATGCGGGTTTAAGTAAGGTCATCTGATAAACTCAGGAAAACCTAATTAAACCTGATCGCTTCTTCGACAAAGTGTTTTTTATTGAATTTTCCAAAAATCAAATAGGCTTTCTAGGCTTATTATAATCGAGAGCATCCTTTTGAAGTTTTTGTGCGCAACTATCACAGAAAAAGACAATTTTTTCTTTTTCTAGCTTTGTAAACTTTTCATAATCTTTATGAACCTCTGAAATAATCGTCTTCCTGCCACACATCATACAGCGAACTTCCATTTAAGAACGCACCTCATCAAGCGACATCTCGAGACATTTGATAAAGCGTTCATTCTGCTCTTGTGTTCCAATCGTAACCCTTATATAAGTCGGATAACCGAATATATCACCAGTTCTCACAATGACTCCCTTTTTCAGCAAAGAATTAAACAACGCCACAGAATCACACTTTACGTCCAAAAAGATAAAATTAGTCTGCGTCGGTATATACTTCAAACCCAGCCTATCAAAAGCCTTATATAAATATTCTCTTCCCATCTCCACAAGCTTTTTGCTATTCATCAAATGATTCTTATCTTTTATCGATGCCCTAGCCGCTTCCTGAGCCAGCAGATTGACGTTAAATGGCTCCCGTACCCTGTGGATCATAGAAATAATCTCAGGCTTGGCAATCCCGTAACCAATCCTTAGCCCAGCCAGTCCATAGATCTTAGAAAAAGTTCTTAAAACAATAACATTCTTCCCTTTTTTAACCAATTCGAGAGAATCAGGATAAAGCGGATCCGTCACATACTCATAATATGCTTCATCAAGTACAACAATAACATCATCTGGTAGTCTATCAATAAACTCCAAAAGCTCTTGCGAAGTTATTATCGTCCCCGTAGGATTATTTGGATTACATAAAAAGATCACTTTAGTCCTCGCGTTAACCTTTCTCAGCATTCCCTCCAAATCAAAGGTAAAATCATCCTTCAGAGGCACCTCTACTGTTTTTGCATCCATAACCTTCGCCACAAACTCATATTCTGAAAAAGTAGGCTTACCTACTATTACCTCCTCCCCTGGATTCAAAAATGCTTCAGCGATCAGTTTAAGCAACTCATCGGACCCGTTTCCAAAAATAAGATTATCTTCACTACATCCCAGGTGCAAAGCCAAATCTTTTTTCAAATAGTAACAATTGCTGTCAGGATAACAATTAACGCGATTCAAAGCCTCCTTCATCGCCTCGATAGCTTGAGGCGAAGGTCCCAAAGGATTCTCATTAGATGCAAGCTTGACAACATCAACAATTCCTAACTCACGCTGTACTTCTTCAACAGGCTTTCCTGGTACATAAGGTTTAATCGAAAATATTACTTTTCGCCCAAGCTCTTCAACACCCATCTTAGCTCTCACCTCTTTTTCTTCCATGTTTTGCGCTTTTTATTTTGAAAAATTTTTATTTAGATTTTTGAAGCCCATATAGGTTCTTTTGATGCCTGATGTCTTTCGTCACATGCAGTTCATAGATCTGGCACATCTGGACAATTCTTGAAGTAGTTCGTTCTCCAAGAAATTGCTCAAGCTGACCCAAGGATAGATTTGTAGTTATTATTACAGGCAATTTATAATTCAAGCGGTAATTTAACAAGGAGTATAACTTATTGCAAGTCCAAGGAGTGTAATTGTGGGCACCCAGATCATCAAGGATCAACACATCTACTTCCCTTACTCCACGCAAAAGAGTCACATCATCTGGTTCAGACCCCTCACTTGAGCCAATCTTATTATAAGTGGCCCTCAGCTCATCCAAGAAATCAGGCACAACAATAAAAAGTATCCTCACATTCTCCTTTAAAAGAGCATTAGCAATAGCCCCAGCTAGATACGTTTTGCCTGAACCCACATCTCCTGTAAACAAAAGCCCTCGTGTGTGCGGATCTCTCAAGTAATCCTCAACAAAGCGGCGAGCTGCCTCCAACGCTGCTATTGCCTGTTTCTTGTAAACACCGCGATAATAATCCAGACAAAAGCCCTCAAAGGTACAATCTTTAATCTCCGGAGTAATATTCGCATATTGATACCGTAATTCTAGATATTGTTGCCTGGTACATGGACAAACTTTGACGACATTCTCCCTTTTACTGTCGAGAATCAAACCCCTATCCTGACAAAGCTCACATCTAAAGCTTTTATTAGAACCCTCTTCTTTTCTTGCCTTCATCGCAACAACTTTTTTTAAATTCCAAATTAACTCATCAACCCTTTTCATCTTTACTCATCCACTCTGTTAGCATAAAGATCCCTATACTTTTCTTCCCTCTCTTCCCACTTGGCAAACGCTTGATTATCTCGGCTCTTTTTCATTTGTCTTTGAGCAAAATATCTTTCCTCGTACTGTTCTACCTCTCTAACAGTACGAAGATTTCGCTTAGCCCAATGAGACAATATTCTATCGATATACTTGAAGTTACACACCCCTTGCAAGACTGCCCTCTTTAATGCCTCCAATATCAACTCTTCTGAATACCCTTCCACGCTGCTCCAACGGTTGATCTGTTCAAACTCAATCGGGGTTAGCGCTCTTCCAAATTCTTGCTCAAAAGCACAAATAAGATTATTCAAATACGGAGTTTCGCCTCTATCAGCTGAACCCTTCGCCACAGCAACTTCGTTATAACCTTTCTGAAAAGATTGCATCTTTTCGATCGCCCACAGGTCCATAATTTTCTCGAAAAGACCTGCTGGATCAATCACACCATCAGCAGTAATATCGATCAAACCCTTATATCTAAGCCTCTCTAAAGAAGCTTGTACTTTTTCTACAGAAGAGTTGATCGCCGTAGCAAAATCTTTCAGGGAAGGTCCTCTTTTTCCCGCTTGTTGAAAATGTAAAAGCACAATGATCACTAATAGGTCAATACTCTCTAAGTTAAGACGCTGAGAATACTTGAAAAGCAAATTAGGAATAGAGGTAAAACCTGCCGTAAAAAAATCCTTGCTGAAAAGAGCTGGCAAGAACCTGCCGCCATCTTCCACAGGCATCCCACCTTGCTAAACGCTCTGATCACTCCTTCTATATAATTATCCATCAGCAGACCAAAAACCTGCATCCTTAATCCAAAAAATAAAAAACAACCCCATCAGAATTTGTGAAAATTAAAGAGAGGAATAACCTCCCTCTCTTTTTTATTACCTCACCGCTGCATTCTTCTGATGGCAATGCCGCTTCAAGAAGCGTTCGATTCTCTCTAGCGCCTCCTCAATTTCCTTATAAGAAGCCGCATAACAACAGCGGACAAACCCCTCTCCACTCTTACCAAACGCATTCCCGGGAACTACTGCTACTTTCTCCTCAAAGAACAGTCGCTCACAGAATTCCTCAGATGTCATGCCAGTATGCTTAATACTCGGAAAAGCATAGAAAGCCCCCTTTGGTTCCAAACACGGAAGACCTATCTGATTTAAGCCCGTCACAATCAATTTTCTGCGCTTATTATAATCATCCACCATTTCCTCAACAAACCGAGAGCCTTCCCTTAGCGCTGTGATCGCTGCATATTGGGAAAAAGAAGGAGCACAAAGCATGGTATACTGATGGATCTTGAGCATTGCATTAATAATATCTTTTGGACCTGCTGCAAAACCCAATCTCCAACCCGTCATCGAAAAAGCCTTAGAAAAACCATTCAAAACTATAGTCCTATCTGCCATACCTGGAAGCGAAGCTATACTCACATGCCTAGTTTCATAAGTCAGCTCAGCATAAACCTCATCTGAGATGATCAGCAAATCATACTTTTCGGCTACCTCCGCAATTTCTTTCAAATCCTCGCTCGTCATAATAGCACCCGTGGGGTTGTTTGGAAACGAAAGAAGTATAGCCTTGCTTTTATCGGTGATATATGAAATAAGAACCTCTTTTTTCAGGCGGAACTCATCCTCATAACGGGTAGGAACCATCACTGGAACACCACCAGCTATAGCAGTACATGGGCTATAGGAAACATAGCAAGGTTCTGGAATCAAGATCTCATCGCCGGGATTTATTATAGCTCGCAGCGCTAAATCCACCGCTTCACTCACGCCAGTTGTGACAAGTATTTGATCAGGGGCATAAGTCAATCCAAATCTAGCAGCAAGGTAATTCGATATCTCATTGCGCAGTTCTGCCATCCCACAATTGGATGTATACTTAGTTACTCCCTTTTTCAAAGCCTCAATACAAGCTGATCTTATTACCTCAGGTGTTATATAGTCAGGTTCCCCTACTCCTAATGAGATCACTCCATCACTTCCGTCAATTAAATCAAAAAACCTCCTGATCCCCGAACTTGGAAGCTCACTAACGACTCTTGAAACGAAGGCTCTCCCCATAGAACTTATCACCCCTCCTCTGCCAACCCCATAATTCTCTGGGAGAAATTAAAAACCCCGTCCCAAGGGACGGGGTTTTCCCGCGGTACCACCCTAGTTGATCCTCAATACGAGGACCCAACTCTTCCTCCTTTATCGGTGAGGAACCGACCATGCTTAATCGGGCGGCTTAACCCTTTCAGCAGGTACCTCCGGGGCGGCCTTCAGTGGGCTGTCTGCCAGGCTTCCACCGTTAACCCTGGCTCGCTATAAAAACAGCATCTCACTTACTCTTCCCCATCATCGGGTTAATCTTGTATGCGCTTAATTTTATTTAGCTAGTAATCTAACACTGCCCTGAGATTATGTCAATATTCATTTTTCGCTATTTTTGCTCAAATACGCAATCTCCTTTTAATGTATCTGGCTATTTCTCTGTAACCGTTCAGTTCTCTTGTATTCACCCTAATAAGCCGAATTCCATAACTCTTACATAGATACTCTGTTAGCACCCGATTTCCTTTTTTATCAGCCTCATCAATGACTGCAATATTCAACGACGGAATATAATACCCTAAGTTTACTCCATAAAACCTATAATTCTTGGCAACTTTCGCCTCCGGAAAAAGAAAAGATATCGCTTTCTGTACATCATCACAAGAGGAACCACCATCGGAAGATTCCGTGAGGGTAACCCTTCTGATAGTTGAATCACTAGGCATATCAACCTTTGCGTATTTACCCCACGAAATCATCTCTTCTAAAATTTCAAAAAACCCTCCGCCTACAGCTGAAGCATCATCCGATAACCTTTGCCTTAACAATTCACGTATGGCAGCCATGATATAGCCGCTTTCACTGCCTAAAATTTTTTCTAATAATAGAGCCAGCTCTTGGACAGTATTATATCCTTCATTCATTAATTTTTCCCTGTCTTTTCCTTCACTTAATAAAATTGCCTTTTTAATAAGATAAATCAGAGAATCAATTTTACCAACTATTTGTTCTCCGATTTTTTTCTCCTCTTTTTGCACTGACATCACCTCACATCACACTATAACTACTCGACTCTTTTTAGAGTAATCCTTAAAATAATCTATTTGAAAAAGAAGAAAGTTATTACAAAAAAGCCCTCGGCTAAAGCCCGAGGGCTCAAATAAAGGAGCCTGTTGTCTTTTTGTACTAACTGAACAGATACCTGTATGCTTCACCCGCCGCTGCTTTTGCGTGTCCTATCGTCTGAGGGATATCCTTCGGCCCTTCACAAACTCCTGCAACGAACACACCTTCTTTACCCTTTTGCATAAATCCATATCTATCAACTTCAATCCCTAGCTTTTCAGCGAGTTCGCGATTTCCACCAGGAGTTATAGCGAGTGACAGCACGATCAGGTCGTATTTATCCTCGATCTGCTTACCTACCAATGAATCTGTATAGCGAACAGTCAAACGATCATACGGAAAACCATAGATCTTTGAAGGTATACCACGGATAAAGCGAATCTTATCTACTTCGATGAGTTCCTTCTTGAACTCTCCAAAGCATCTACCAAAGGTTTGGAAATCCATATAGAAGATGCTTATCTCCGCGTCGGGCAACTCATGACGTATAATCTTTGCTAACTTTGCGGCATACATACAACATACTCTAGAACAGTAACCATTGCCTATAGAGAGGTCCCGGCTTCCTACGCACTGAACAAATCCAATCTTCTTGATATTCGGGCCAAAAGCTGCAACTAATCCTCCCTTTTCTTTGATTGCTCTCTCCAGCTCCAGACCTGTGATCACATTCTTTTCCACACCATAAGCGAACTCGCTTCTCCTGCTGAGATCATATGGCTCAAATCCTGTTGCCACAATAACCGCCTTCACATCAAAAGATACTGTTTTACCATCTCCTTGATGAACCAGAACTTGGTAACCACCACCGTTTTTCTTAATATCTTCAACATAAGCCTCGGTGTAAACCTGGATAAGCGGCTCTTGGGCAACTCGCTCCTTCAATTGCAGCACCAAACAAGCCCCACAGCGATTGCACTCATCTGTCGCCTTACAGCAGTATGTCGCCGCCTTACCACCTATATCTTGCTCTTTCTCCACAAGATAGACCTCAACCCCTCGTTCTGCAAGCTCGAGGGCGCTGGACATACCCGCGGCGCCTCCACCAATCACGAGAACCTTTTTCCGTTCCAAGTTTAACCCCTCCAATGCCGCGAGTTAAAACTTCGGTCTGGGCAGAAGACCAGCCTTTTCTACGATCGTTGGCACAATAGACTCCCATGCCACTGCCATGATATGAATACCTGCGACCCCCTCGATCTGCCGCACGCGCTTGATATAGTCTACAGTGATGTTGACCGCCTCAGCCTTCGGGTCCTCTGCTCTCTCTAAGCGTTGGCAAAATTCCTCAGAAACCAACATCCCCGGAACACTTGTCTGCATGTATCGGGCCATCCTCGGCGACTTCACAGGCATCAACCCTGCACAGATATAAGCGCGCTTATGCAACCCCATCTCTCTAACTTTTTCCATAAAGAGCTCAAATCTTTCCATGTCAAGGATACACTGCGTCTGGACAAAATCAGCCCCTGCATTGATCTTTTTCTCCAAGCGAATAGGTCTAAATTCAAAGGGATCGCCAAATGGGTTTTCGGCGCACCCTATGAAAAACTTGGGGTTTACCTTACACTCCGCACCGCACTCGAAGCAACCATCATCACGCAACCGTTTTAATATACTGATCAATTGCACAGAATCAATATCATAGACACTCTTGCATCCCGGGTGGTTTCCAAAG
>JBNATO010000112.1:0-7132 GCA_049701555.1 Thermacetogeniaceae bacterium
GCCGCTGGTGAGCACCCCGCACACCGCGCCATCCCTCACCAGGAGGGATTCCACAGGGGTATTCGTCCTGATCGCCACTCCCTTCGCCAGCAGGTAATCCTTCATCTTCTGGAGGATCTGCTGCGTCCGGCCCGTGCCCAGATGCCGCACAGGCGCTGGCACCAGCCGCAGCCCTGCCAGGGTCGCCCGTTTGGCCAAAGCGTCGATCTCGTCCTGGTTCTCGAGCCCGTAGATCTCCTTGGGTGCTCCAAACTCCAGGTAGATCTCGTGAACTGACCGGATCCCTTCTTCAAACTCCTCCCTATCGAGGTAAGATCCGAGCATCCCCCCGACCTCTGTAGAAAGGGCGAGCTTGCCGTCGCTGAAGGCACCTGCCCCGCCCCAGCCAGAGACTATAGCGCAGGGCTTGCATCCAAAACAAGGGGCTCTCTTTTCCCGGGAGGGGCAGATCCGGTCTTTGAGGTCACGCCCTTTTTCCAGTATCAGGATGCTGATGTCCTTGCCGCTCCTGACGAGCTCAAGAGCGCAAAAGATCCCGGCAGGACCCGCTCCCACTATAACGCAGTCGTATCTCTCCAAAAAAGCAGCCCCCTTCGACCGGCAAAAATAAAAAAAGCTAAGCGCCTTTTACAGATACTTTCAACCGCCTTCATCTTAACAAAAGGCAAATCAAGTGTCAAGCAAAAGCCCCGCCCTGTAAACATCGGCTCACAGAGCAGGGCTTCTCTTCCAAAGGGTTCAGACCCGGCAGGCCGCGGAACCCTGTCACAGCGAGGCCTCCTCATCCTCCGGCAGCCCGTCTTCCCTCACGAACGGAGGGGGCTCAGCCTTCTCCAGGTTGGCGAACTTCGTGAACTCCTTTAAGAAGGCCAGCTCCACCGTCCCCGTGGGGCCGTTTCTCTGCTTGGCGATGATGATGTCGGCGATCCCCTTTTTCTCGGAATCGGGGTTGTAGTACTCGTCGCGGTATATAAAGAGCACCACATCGGAGTCCTGCTCCAGGCTCCCGCTCTCGCGGAGGTCGGACAGCATGGGGATCTTGTCCATCCTCTGCTCCACAGCCCTGCTCAGCTGCGACAGGGCGAGGACAGGGATCTCCAGCTCCCGCGCCAGCGACTTGAGAAACCGGGAGATCTCGGAGATCTCCTGGACGCGGTTCTCGGCTCGCCTGCCGAGCTGCATCAGCTGGAGGTAATCGATCACCAGAAAGCCTATCCCCTGTTCGATCTTCAAGCGGCGGGCCTTGCTCCTCAGCTCCAGAAGGCTGATGGCCGGCGTGTCGTCGATGAAGATCGGGGCTTCCGATAGCCGGGTGGCTGCCTGCACAAGGCGCGCCCAGTCGTCCTCAGTGAGGCGCCCCGTTCGCAGCCGGTGCTGGTCGATCAAGGCCTCGGCGCAGAGGAGACGCTGCACGACCTGGTCGCCGGACATCTCCAGGCTGAAGATGGCGACAGGCACGCCGCTCATCGCCACGTTCCTGGCGATGTTCAGGGCAAGGGAGGTCTTGCCCATCGACGGGCGGGCAGCCAGGAGGATCAGGTCGCTGGGCTGCATCCCCAGGGTCATCCTGTCGAGCGCCTCGAAGCCCGTCGGGATGCCTATGGCGGCACCTTTGTTGACATACATTCTCTCGATCTGCTCGAGGGTGCTTATAAGCAGTTCCCTTAAGGACCGGAAGCTGCGGCTCTGGCGGCGCAGGCTCAGCTCCATGATCATCCGCTCAGCCTCGTCAAAAAGCCTGTCGCTGTCCACGCCCTCATCATACGCCCTGGCGACGAGCTGCGTGCAGGTGGCGATCAGGCTGCGCAAAAGCCCCTTTTCAGCGACGATCTGAGCGTAGTGTGCGACGTTGGCGGCCGTCGGCACCGCCCCCGCCAGAGAAGCCAGGTAGCTGGCGCCGCCGACCTTATCCAAAAGGTCCTTCTGTTTCAGGGCCTCAGTCAGAGTAACCAGGTCGATCGGCTGGCCCTTCTCAGCCAGCTCCTGTAGCGTCAGGTAGATCTCCCTGTGCCCTTCCCCGTAAAAATCCGACGGCTTGAGGATCTCCGCAACAGTGGCGAAGCTCTCCGGAGCGAGGAGCAGCGCGCCCAGAACCGCCTGTTCCGCCTCGATGTTGTGGGGGGGAATGCGGTCAATAAGCTCCATACCCGCTCACTCCCGTCCACTGCCTCAGAGCATGGCGCAAGTTCACCGCTTCTGCTCGGCAACGACCTCTACCTTGATCTCGGCAGTGACTCCGGGATAGAGGCGGACAACTACAGGGTAGGTGCCCAAGCTCTTGATCGGCTCCGGGAGATCGATCTTGCGCTTGTCAAAAGGCTTTTTTAGGATGGCCTCTATCCCCGCAGCTATGTCACGGCTGGTGATCGCTCCGTAGAGCCTCCCCCCTTCTCCCGCCTTGGCGGCTATGGTAACTGTCATCCCCTTCATCTTGGCGGCCAGCTCCTCAGCGTTTCTCCTCTCTTTGGCCTCCTTCTTGGCGCGTGACTCCTGGATGAGGCTGGCCTCCTTGATCTTCCCCTCAGTCAGCGGGGCAGCGAGTTTCCGGGGGATCAGGTAGTTTCTCCCGTAGCCTTCGGAGACCTCCACGATCTCCCCCTTTTTCCCCAACCCCTTCACATCCTCCTGCAGGATCACCTTCATTCCTCTACCCTTCCTCCTCGCATGTTCTCTCGAGAATCTCCAAGAGCCGCGCCCGCGCAGCATCCATGCTCATCCCCTGGAGCTTGGCTCCAGCCACCGTAAAGTGCCCGCCACCGCCCATCTTCTCCATGATCCTGTGGACGTTCACCGATCCGTTGGACCTGGCGCTGATCCCCACGCCGCCATCCACGGGGTAGAAGACAAAAGACGCGGCAACCCCCTCCACCTCCAGAAGGGTGTCCGCCGCCCGCGAGGCAGCGACATGCGCCTCCGGAAACCTCTCCTCCGAGCCCGCTACGGCGTATTTCCCCAAGAAGATCTCCGCCCTCTGGAGCAGCTCCGCCCTGTAGCGCATAGCCTCAAGGCTGTCGGTGAAGAGGCTCCTGATCAGCCCCTGGCGCGCCCCGGCATCCCGGAGCAGGGCAGCAGCCCTGTACGTCCTGGCTGTCGTGGAAAAGGTGAACTTCTTGGTATCGACCACGATCCCCGCAAGGAGGGCGGTAGCGGCGAGCGAGCTCGGGTGGAACTCTCCCGGCAGGTAGCGGAGCAGTTCCGTCACCATCTCGCAGGCGGATGACGCCGCTGGGTCTATAAAGACGAGGTTTGTGCGCTCCAGGAACTCCTCTCCCCGCCTGTGGTGGTCGATCACCCCGATATATCCGGCACGGGTGATCAGGCTCGGCTGAGGCACCATCTGGGAGCGGTGGACGTCGACCAGGAGCAAAAGGGTCTGGCTGGTGACTCCTTCCTCGACCTCACTCCCCTCAGCGAGCAGGCCCGGGCTTTTCTGGCGGACAAGCTCATACATCCTCTCGATCGCCCCGCCAGGATGGTCGACGACGACACGAACCCCTTTCCCGTAGCGAGCAGCGGCCTCGGCCAGCCCCACGGCGGCCCCGAAGGAGTCGAAGTCCATCCCCTTGTGCCCCATGATCACAACCGAGCGACAGAGCTTAAAGAGCCTGTCCAGCTCCGTGGCTGCGATGCGCGCCCTGACCTGGCTGCGCCTGACGATGGCCTCGCTGCGCCCGCCGTAAAACCAGGTGTGCTCAGGGCTCTTGACGACGATCTGGTCGCCCCCGCGGGCGAGGGCGAGCTCCAAGGCCTGACTGGCCAGCTGCCCGAGCCGCGCCGGGTCGTTCTCGGGAACCCCCTTGCCGATGCCTATGCTCATGGTGACCGGGAGGTGCTCCCCCACTTTCACCCGCTTGAGCTGCTCGAATACGGCAAAATCGCTCCCCTCCAGGTCAGCAAGGACATCCTCGGGGATCAGGGCGAGGTAGCGATCCCTCCCGTCCTTGCGGATGTAGACGCGCCCGCCAGCTGCCCAGTCTCTGAGGAACTTGTCAACTGCCCCCACCAGGAGAGGGCGCTTCTCCTCAGGCACCTCCTGGAAGACCTCATCGTAGTCGTCGATCTGGATCAAGGCCAGGGCCAGCCGCCTGCCAGAAGGCACAGCGACCGGCTGCGCAGCCTCACTCGCACCGGGAAGCCTCTCCCTGGCCTCGCGCTCCCGCGCCTCGATCTCCTTCTTATCGACATAGGCCAGGCCCGCCATGGCCATGCTCGCCAGCAGAAAGCCGAACACCGCCAGCATCAAGGTGTCGCTCAGGCGGCTGCTCAAGGCCAAAGCCGAGCAGATGATCGCCAGAAGCGCACCCGTCCCTATGAAAAACCTCTGCTTGTACCTCCGGTAGAAAGTAGAGTTCACCTGACCCCCGCCTTCCTTCGTTGGGCTTTCGTAGTGTTCAGCGCCGCAGCGGCTAATTCCTGCACCTGAAAAGCCTTCCCCCGCTGGTATTCTGTTTCCACAGAGAAGAGAATATTCCTCTCCATTTCGACAAAAAAGGGAGCATCTGCTCCCTTTTTAGACCAGCAAGGTTTATGTTGTCGGCTACTCCACAGTAAAGGGCAGCAGAGCCATGTTGCGCGCACGCTTGATGGCCACAGTCAGCTGCCGCTGGTGCCAGGCGCAGTTCCCGGAGATCCGGCGCGGCAGGATCTTGCCGCGCTCCGTGATGAACTTACGAAGCCTGTGAACATCCTTGTAATCTATCGTCTTAATGTCTTCCACGCAGAAGCTGCAGACCTTCTTGCGCTTTTTACCCCGTTCGCGCTTCAACCCCATACCTCCTCACAAGCCTAAAAATTTTTTATCCTCAAAACGGCGGCTCTTCAGAACCGAAGTCGTCGTCGCCGAGGAAGTCATCAGCAGGGTAGAGCGGTTCCTCATCCTCGGGAGCGGGGATCCCCACCCCGGCGCCCTCACGACCCCTGTCGAGGAAGTGCACGTTTTCGGCGACAACCTCCGAGACCGTCCGGGTCTGGCCGTCAGGCGTCTGATAGCTGCGCACCTGGAGACGCCCCTCGACGGCAACCAACCGCCCCTTCCCCAGATAGTTGGAGCAGTTCTCGGCGAGCTTCCTCCAGGCGACGATCCTGATGAAGTCCGCCTCCCGCTGGCCCTGGGAGTTCAGAAACGGCCTGTCGACAGCAATGGTGAAGTTCGCCACAGCCGCCCCTGACGGCGTGAAGCGCATCTCCGGTTCCCTCGTTAGCCGCCCGATGAGTATCACCTTGTTCAAAGACGAAGCCACAGCACTCTCCTCCCCCGCCTCTCTTATGCGGCGTCACGGCGCACGATGATATGCCGGAGCACCTCATCGGAGAGACGCATCACACGATCGAGCTCCTTAGCAGCAGCGGGCTCGCTCTGGAAGAGGATCAGGGTGTAGTACCCGTCGCGGTACTTTTTGATCTCATAGGCCATCCGCTTTCTACCCCAGCGGTTGACCTGCTCCACTGTCCCCTGATTCTCCTGGATCAGGTTGACAAACTTCTCGATCAAGGCATTGATCGCCTCTTCCTCTAGATCCGGTTTGAGGATGAAGAGGGTCTCATACGCTCTCACTGCCTCACACCTCCTCCCTATGGACTCACGGCCCCGAAAAGGGGCAGGGATATACGAAGCGATTATATCACATCAAGCCCTGGAAGACAACAGAAACTCACTCCTCCAGCTCCCCCGCCGGCTTGACGATAGCCTTCACGCTCTTTTCAAACTTCGCCCTGGGGAGCATCACCATCCTCCCGCACTTGGTGCAGCGGATCCGGAAATCCATGCCCACCCGCAGGATCTCCCACTCATAATTTCCGCAGGGATGCTGCTTCTTCAGCCGCACGATGTCGCCAAGGCTAAACCGCATCGCTGCCATCGCCCTCTTCCCCTCTTCCGCTGTCTCTGCTGAAGAGGATGATGCGGCGCGGGTCAGGCCTCCTGATGCCTGCCGCATCCAACGCCTCCTTGATCCCCTTCCGCAGCTCCCGCGCAAACGACCACTGCTCCATCGGCTTCACCTTGCCGAAGACTTGGAGGGTCACACCAAGCCTCCCGAGCTTCTTGACACCGAGGACGCGGGGCTCTTCCAGAACGGCAGGGTTCCCCTCGGAAACCCGCCGGCAGACCTCGTTGATGACCTCCGTGGCCCTGCTGATGTCCTCCTCATAGGCCACCGTCACCTCGATGTCGACAGCTATCCCGCCGCGGGAGAAGTTGGTGACTATCTTGATCTCTCCGTTGGGTATGATGTGCAGCTGGCCGCCCGGCTCCCTCAGCTTGGTCACGCGCAGGCCGATCTCCTCCACGGTACCCGTGACATTGGCGACGCTGACGTAGTCCCCTACCGCGTACTGATCCTCGAAAAGGATGAAGAAGCCGGAGATCACATCGCGCACCAGATTTTGGGCGCCAAAGCCCACAGCGAGCCCGATGATGCCTGCCCCTGCCAGAATCGACTCCGTCTTCACCCCGAGCTCGCCGAGCACCATCATCGCTCCCACAAAGTAGATCGTGTAGCGCAGGAGGCTCCTCAACAAGCCCTGAACAGTGCGCACCCTGCGCTCGTCCCAACCCCCAGGGAGCCTCTCGGGGCGCAGCAGCCCGTCGATCAAGCGCCTCCCAAGGCGCCAGGCGAGCGCCATGAGGACGACGATCAACAGGATATGCCCCAGCGTTCTGCCGTAAGCTGCCAGCTGTCCCTCAGAGAAAGATCTCATGAGAGCGCTCAGCCCGTCCATACCGCAAGCCTCGCCACCGCAGTCCCATGATCAGAGGTAGATCACCCGCGGTATCTTCTGGAGATACTCCACGATCGTGTACATGTTGGTGATCTGGCCTATTCCCAGCTTCTGGCGCAGCCCGTAATAGTCGAGACAGGTGCCGCAGGAGAGGATCTCGGCGCCGTCCTGCTGCAGCTCGTAGAGGTAATCGAGGATCGGCGAGCCGGCGCAGGTCAGGTTGACGCCGCTGTTGAGGAAGATGAACACCTTCCCAAGCCCGCCCTGCTCCGTCAGGGCATAGAAGAAGTTCTTCATAAGAAGCCTTCCGAGGTCCTCGTTTCCCCTCCCCAGCGTGTCCGCCGTGACCAGGAAGAGGACGTTTTCATGGGTCTCCAAGGCCGTGCTGTACTGTTCCGGCTTGGTGATGTGG
>JBNATO010000113.1:0-7065 GCA_049701555.1 Thermacetogeniaceae bacterium
AATCGAAGAGATAGTATGGATCATTCCTCTACAAGGGGTTAATAAGATACCTCTCATGATACTGCCTCCCTCAGAATTTTTTTATATTTTTTAAAAGAGCCGTAGAAGAAGAGAAAACCCAACGCTGCTCCCACGAGATAAACATTCCAGGCAAACTGTTTCATGGAGTTAGACGCTGAGGCAACCGAGACCTCGAAGACGCGCCCTCCCTGGCTATTTTGCTTACCTCCCGACTTTTCCCCTTTTTGATCGCTGCTATCAGCGCCACCCCCTGTACCCTTTTCTGCAAGGTATCGGAGATGGGCTCGCTCGGTTTGCGGCTTTGTTGCCCTCGCCGGTTGCTGCCTGGGTTGAGCATTCAAGGCCGCGGCGCCAGCAGAAGCGCCAGAGACCTCTCCTTTAGAGCCGCCGATTGCGGCACCAGTCCCTGCACCTCCATCGCCTGCCGGAGAGGAGCCGCTTCCACCTACACTGTTGTATAAAAGGAGATCGTCCTCCCCTTCCAGGTGAGCGCCGCTCCCTTCCCCCACATACGCCTGAGAACGTCCAGCATTAAGCATCTCCAGTGAAGCCGAGATTCCCAAGAGATAGGTATACTCCAGGGGAGCACCGTCCTGGTCAAAGATCCCCTCAGGGCTGTTGCTTCGACAGTGGAAAAGAACGTTGCAAGTTTGAAGGAGACCCTTTAACAGCTCCGGGTTCTTTTCCCCCCATTTTTTGCCTGAATAGCTGTAACAAACTGAAGCGAGAAAGCGCTCCGCAAGCTTACCGGTATCCTTCTCGGGGTTTTCAAAGCTGATCCCACAGCCAAAGCTATTCGCACGAGGGGCATAGACCCTGGTGATCGCCAATTCTCCGGCCTCTGCTGGGTTCTTTCCACTAGCCACGTAAGTCTGGGCAAAGAGCACCCAATTCTTAGCAACATAGTTCTGAGA
Source organism: Thermacetogeniaceae bacterium (assembly GCA_049701555.1). GTDB lineage: Bacteria > Bacillota > DSM-12270 > Thermacetogeniales > Thermacetogeniaceae > JBNATO01. The sequence goes on from JBNATO010000113.1 coordinate 936, forward strand.
CAGAGGTTCGTTCCCCTTTGCAAGCTCCTCAGAACTGCCCAAGCTCTCCAGGGCAGCGTCCAAGGCTGGCTGTAAGGAAGGATAGCTGGCAACGATCGATTGGTAAGATGCCGCAAGAGCCATCCTGAAGGCGCGATCCAGCAAACCGATCTGATCAGAAGAGAGATCTCGAAATTGTCCAGTGGTGATCACCGTGACATCGATGCGCGGCCTTCCCAAGCCCTGAAGAGGTATCAGTGCCAGCCCCACGACATTTCCCTGAGCATCCCACACCGGTCGCACTCCCAGCATTGCCAAGACAAAAGAGACCATCGGCCCCTCCTGCCCAGAGGCATCTTTCCCCCAGACCATGGCGCAAACGCTGGTGGGATAGCCGGCTTCTTGTTGATACTTTTTGATCAAAGCGTTTGCCAGCTGGAGGCCTGTGGCATAGGTATCCTTGCCCGGATGATGCCAGACCTCTCCAAAGGCGGAAATTGGAACCACTAAACAAAGAGCAGCCAAGAGAAGAAGAGCGACTCCTTTTTTCATTTCCTTCATCGATCTCACCTCGTTATCTCATTTAGTGATGGTCGCTCTATCGCTTCAGTGCCTTTTTTATCTCTTCCATCTTGGCGCCCCAGTCGGCCACCTCCTCGGGTGTGAGGATGTCGATGGCGCCTCCCTGAAAGTCCCCTTTGGCTTCGCCCATCTTCTCTTCGATCCACCCCTCGATCTCCAGGTAGAACTCCCGCAACCCCTCCAGGACCTCGGGATCGGCGTTCCAGAGGCCCCTCTGGTGTGCCTCCAGGAGGCGGCGGGCTATCTCCTCCATTGCCCAGGGATTGTTCTCTTCGAAGAACCTGCGGTTCTCCTCGTTAAGGATGAACGTCCTGGTGATCTCGTCGAAGATCCAGTCGTCGACCTCCTGCGTGGTGGCCTCCCAGCCGTAGACGCGGCCGATGCGCTTGGAGATGTCGCCAGCTCCTTTGTAGCCGTGGCGCTTCTGCCCCTCGATCCACTTGGGGTTGAGGAGCTTCGTCCGCACCACCCGCCGGATCTCGTCGGCGAGCGTCCGCACCTCCACCTGCTCCGGCTCCCTGGTGTCCCCGTAGTAGGTCTTCACCTCCTTGCCTGAGGCCACCCGGGCTGCTGCGGTCAGCCCACCGTGGGTGCCGAAATAGCAGCAGCATGCGAAGAGGTCGCTCTCGTCGGTGACAACCTTGTTGTAGGTCACGTCGACTGTGCTCAGGTTCGACTGGAGCTGCCTGAAGGCCTCTTTCCCGAAGACGCCCTTGCCGTAAGCGAAGCCGTTCCAGTAGACGAAGATGTCGGCAAGGTCCTTCTCCTCTTTCCAGGCCGAGGCGTAAACCGCCAGGTTGACCCCTGCCTGGTAGGTGCCTGGCCTGGCGGCGAAGATGCGCAAGGTGGCGTACCGCCAGGCCTCGGGGTCATCTCTTCCGTCGAGCTGGGCGAGGGTGTGCTTGCGGACGAAGTTCTGCTCCGGCGGCTCGTCGAGCGCTGCGACCGTGCTGATGGCTTCATCCAGGAGTTCGATGCAGTTGGGGAAGTTGTCCCTGGTGATCCCGGAGACCCGGACGGTCAGGTCGATGCGCGGGCGGCCGAGCTCTTCCAGGGGGATCACCTCGACCCCCGCAACCCTGCCGTTGGGCAGCCACTTCGGCCTCACCCCCAGGAGGTAGAACATCTGTCCCAGCCCTTCGCCGTCGGCCCACATGATGTCGTTGCACATCCAGTAGAGGGCGATGTTTTCCGGGTAACGGCCCTCTTCATCGAGGTACTTCTCCAGGACCTTTTCAGCCAGGCGCTTGCCGATCTCCCAGGCTGCCCTGGTAGGCACACGGTAGGGGTCGAGTGAGTAGAAGTTGCGCCCAGTCGGGAGGACGTCGTCCCTGCCGCGGGTGATCAGGCCCGAGGGCCCTGCAGGGATGTACTTCCCGGCAAAGCCGGAGAGGAGGAATTCGATCTCCTGCGACTCCTCGATCCGGCGGTCAAGGTCGAGCACCCGCGGCAGAAGCGAGTTGACCTCTCCCAAGGCATCTGGGAATACGAACTTATCGCCCAAAATTTCTTGGGCAAGGCCGGGGTCTACCTCTTCTCCCTTTAAGAGATGACCGATAAACGCCCGGCAGGCGGCATCGATCTCCTCCAGCAGGGCGCCGTAAGATTTGCCGTAGCGGGTGGAGAACCGCCCCTGGTCTGCCAGGAGTTCGGCGAGGTCGAGGCCCATGAGTTTTGCCACTGCCCGGCGCAGGGAGACCTCCTCCCCGGAGTCGAAGCGCAGGATGGAGCTGATGAACTCCACCCGCCGCTCACCCTGCGGGACCTCCCCGAAGATGTGCTGGCCGTCCTGGATCCGGGTGTTCCTGATAGTAGAGAGCAGGGCATGGGCGGCGGCGACGATCTCTTCGAAGCCTTCGTGTCCCCTGTCCACGGGTATCTGCTTGTCCAGGTTGGCCTTCTTGATCTCCTCGATGATCAGGTGTTGAAGCGTATGGGCGCGGGCAGGATCGGCAACCCTTGCCCTTTCGTATTCCTCCAGGTAGCGATCCAGTTCCGCCAGCTCATCGTAAAGCCCGCTCTGTGTCAGCACTGTCTGCATGTGGTCGACAAGGGTGGCATAGCTCCTCCGCTTGGCGATCGTCCCTTCAGGCGGGTTATCGGCGTTGTAGATGTAGAGGTGCGGGAGGGTTCCGATCGCCAGATCCGGGTAACAGTCGCCGGAGAGCCCGACACCCTTCCCCGGAAGGAACTCCAGGTTGCCGTGGGTCCCTACATGCACGATCATGTCTGCCCCAAAGCCGCGCTCGAGGTAGCGGTAGGTAGCCAGGTACTGGTGAGGGGGCGGGACCTCGGGATCGTGCAGGATCTTGCAGACCTGCCCGTCGCAGCGTGCCCCGGCGCATCCCCGCTTCGGCTGCACGCAGACCACGGCGTTGCCGTACTGAACTCCTGTGACGACGATCTTGCCGTCGTGCACCATCGCCGCCGGAACGCCGTTCTTGGCCTCACCAGGCGGGGCACCCCAGGCCTCGGTCAGGCGCTCCTGCACCCTCGGCGAGAGGGTGCTGAACCACTCCCTGTATTCCTCTACTGGGATGAGCTTCAAAACCCCACCCTTCTTGATGATCTCGTCAGTCGTCGTCCAGCGGAACTCGGAGATGGCCTTGCGCTCCATGATGGTGTCGATGAGCTCCTTGCCGTCTGCCGGAGCGGCGACGGAGTAACCCACCTGCTGCATCCGCTGCAGGATCCGCGCTACGCTCTCCAGGGTGTCGAGGTTGGCCCCGCTCCCAACAGTGGCCTCCACCGAGGCGCAGGGGTTGTTGTGGAGGATGAAGGCGACCCTGCGCTCAGCCACCGGCTTTTGGGCGAGGCGGATCCAGCTGGCTGCCCGCTCCACAAGCCGCCGGCAGCGCTCCACGACCGGCTCCCTGTACTCCAGGTCACCCTCACGCCTCACGCCGGCGATGTAAAGGGGCTCGATCACCCCTTCGAACTCGGGGAGGGAGATCCCCCAGGCGATGTCTTGGTTCAGCCCCTCCGGGTCTTCTGCCCACTCTTCCACCGTTTTGTAGTGTGAGGTGACGGGCTGGAAAACAGGGACGCCGAGCTTCTGCAAGAGGTTGACGCCAGCGGCAGCCACCCCCTCTTGGAGGTAGTCGTCGCTCCTCGTCCTTGCCTCCAGGAAGAAGGAGATCAGCTTGACGAGGGCGTGGATGCGCGGCCTTCCCTCATGGTCGAAGAAGAATTCACGGATCACCTCTCCGGAGCCCCTTGTTCCCAGTTCGGCGTCTTTTAAGGAGTAGCAGAAGACCGGGATGACGTTGAAACCTTTTTCCTCAAACAGGCGGATCAGGCAGTTCTCCACTGCCAGGTTGTTGTTCACCCAGTAAGCCCGGGAAAAGAGCAGGCCGACGGTCGGGGCATCCTTCGGTTTGTACCACTCAAGATACTCCTCGAGGCGGCTGAAACAGGAGGGGGCGTCAGGGTGGTAGATCCCCTCCCAGGGGTGCTGTGTGGGTTCCTGATAAGAAACCTCTTTCCCGAGGACTGCGGCGGCGAGGTAGCGCAGCATCTGGGCGTAGTTCTCAGCGCCGCCGTAGACCATGTAGGTGTAACACTTGGCGATGACTTCAGGGCTGACCGTAGAGGGCGCCCAGAGAGCGGGATCCCCTGCTGTGCAGACCACCGGTTTGCCGGATTTCCTGGCTGCGGCTTCCAGCTCCTCCCAGATCATTTCACCCGTAGATCTATAAAAGAAGATCAGGTCTGCCCAGGCGAAGTCCTCCAGGGCAGCTGCCAGGTCTTCCTCTCCTTCGTCCAGGCAGCGGGCCGAGTAGACCTTAAGGTCACACAGGTCTTTGACCAGCTCCCGCGCCTGGCGCATGGTGATTGCGTGGCTGTGCCACAAGACCGCAGCTATCTTGATCATGGGTGATCTCACCTCTTGTTTTTAATTGAAAAGGCCATCTATTCCACCCGCATGGTGACCCAGATCCCCAAGGCGAAGAAAACCATGGAATATGCTACGAGCACCAGCAGGGAGACCAGGGGGAATCCTGTTCCCAGGGCAAACGCCCGCAGCGAGATGGCGGAGTGGGTGAGGGGGAGCACCTGGATCACATAGGCCACGATCGGCGGAAAATTCTCCAGCCGGAAGAATGTCCCGCAGAGAAAGCTCATCGGGAGGATCACGAACGTCCCGAAGCGCGCCATGTCCTCGTGGGAGTTGACAACCATAGCGGCCACAACCCCCAATGCAGAGAAGAGGAAGCAGGTGAGCATGAGGGCGACGAAAAACCCCAGGTTGCAGCGCAGGTGCGCACCGTAGAGGTAGGCCAGGGCGAGGATGATCACCGAAGACAGCAGGCCGCGCAGGCATCCCCCCAAGATGTTGCCGAGCACGAGGGATGGAATGCTGATCGGGGAGATCAGGAACTCCTCGAAGACCCTGTAGTAGAGGCGGCTGGTGTTGAGCGAGAGCCCCGCGGCGTTGTAACTCCCGTTCATGGCGCTCAGGGCGATGATGCCAGGCACCACAAAGTCGAGGTAGCTGGTGTTCCCGAACCGGATGCCGCGCCCCAAGCCCCAGCCGAAAGCGGTCAGGTAGAGGAGAGGGCTGACCAGGCTCCCGGCGAAGAAGCCCAGGAATTTTTTGCGCAGCAGAAGCACTTCCCGCCAGACGACAGTCCAGGCATCCCGCACTTCAATCACCCACTTTATGTCCTGTCAATTCCACAAAAACGTCCTCGAGGTTGCTCTCCCTGATCACGACGTCATGGCTCAACCCGCCAGCGTAGCGGAGAGCCTCTTCCCTGGTTTCAAAGACGTGGTATTCGGTTTCTGTCTGGTTCGGGACTTCGACGACAACCTTGCCGACTTTGGCCTTCAGTTCGGCAGGGGTGCCCAGGGCGATCAGCTTCCCCTTGTTCATGATCCCCACCCTGTGGCAGAGGAGCTCCGCCTCTTCGATGTAGTGGGTTGTCAGCAGGATGGTGATCCCCTGCCCGTTGAGCCTCCTGATCAGGTCCCAGATACGGCGGCGCACCTGGGGATCGAGGCCGACAGTCGGCTCATCCAGGAAGAGGACGCTCGGCTTGTGGAGGAGGGCGCGGGCGATCATCAGCCGCCGCTTCATCCCCCCGGAGAAGTGTTCGACAGGGGTGTCCTTCCTCTCCTCCAGCTCGACGAAGGCCAGCAGCTCCTGAATCCGGGCGCGCCGCTCCCGGGCGGGGATCCTGTGGAGGCGGGCGTGCAGCTCCAGGTTCTCCCATGCGGAGAGCTCCTGGTCGAGGTTGATGTGCTGGGGGACGACGCCGATCTCCTTTTTCACCTGGACGGACCGCCGGCTCACCTTCCAGCCGTTGATGTAGACCTCTCCCGCAGTCGGTCTGGCAAGGGTGGTGAGGATCCGCACTGTCGTCGTTTTCCCCGCTCCGTTGGGGCCGAGCAAGCCGAAGACCTCCCCCCTCTTGATGGTCAGGTCGAGCCCGTCTACTGCCTTGATCTGGCCGTAATATTTGCAGAGGCCGCGTATCTCGATCAAACCCGATCCCTCCCGCACCGGTATCAGCCGGCTATCGGCCTGAATGCCTCACCGGTGGATGGATGTGGGGGTGTTCGTGGG
>JBNATO010000114.1:0-7061 GCA_049701555.1 Thermacetogeniaceae bacterium
AAAAGGGGAGAGCACAAGACCAGCCCCGCAGCAGCCACTACGATGTCCAATAATCGCTTGACCAAGCACCCAACGCCCTTCCCCATGTCTCCTCCCGGCGACTCAGCAATACGCTTCTGGTAACTATTCTATCAAAAGAGAAGCCCCTTTCCAAAGCCAACCAGGCAACCACAATAAAGTGACAGCGCCCTTCATTATGCTTTTCTTGACTTAGTCCTTAGTCTAGTCTACAATAGAAACCGAGGGGTTGATAAAAGTGCCCAAGAAAGTCAATATTCATGAAGCGAAGACACACTTTTCGAAACTCCTGGCCCACGTAATGGAAGGGGAAGAAATAATCATTGCGAAAGCAGGTAAACCTGTTGCTCGCCTCGTTCCAATAAAGAAGCAGCCTGAACAGCGCTTTCCTGGAAGCGCAAAAGGAATGATCACCATTGCTCCTGATTTTGACGCACCGCTCCCAGACTCTGTCCTGGAGTTGTTCGAAAAATGAGGGCACTGCTTGACACCCATACCTTCTTATGGTGGATCACCGATGACCCCCGGCTATCTCAGCGAGCCAGGGAAATTATCAGCAGAGGCGAAAACAAATTGTTTCTTAGCGCTGCGAGCGCATGGGAGATGGCTATAAAGGCTGCTTTGGGGAAACTGTCTTTTTCAGGAAATCTGAAGTCCTTCGTTATCGAACAACTGGCTGTGAATGGAATCGAGCCTTTGCCTGTCGAACTGGCCCATGCCCTGCACGTGTCCACACTGCCGGCTCTCCACCGTGATCCCTTCGACCGGCTTCTCATTGCCCAAGCCCAGCTGGAGAACCTCCCGATCCTCACCTCGGACCCTCAAATCGGACGCTACGATGTGGAGGTCATCTGGTAACACAACTCCCTTCGGTTATCTTCAGCTGCCTCCTGAGGTTCCTCTGCCACAGCTGCTCTGGAATCTCTTTGTGTACAGCCCGGCTCACCTTCGTACGGAGTACAGTTCCATCAGCCAGGAGCCAAATCTTCTTCATCGCAGCAATTATTTTTCCTTTGCCCCGCTCCGCTTTTATGCCCCCGAGGCAAAGCACCTCCAGGGCAACAAACAGCTTCATCATCCTGTCGCAGAGGTTATCACAGAAGATGCTTTCAGCAAACCAGCGGAGGGCGCGCCGGTAGCGGACTTTCTCGGGTTCCGGTGCCCTTTCCACAAATGAAAACATCCGAGAGACCCAATCTTCCCAACCTACAGGCGGTAGGAACCACTCGCGGCCGAAATGGAGCTTCCCTAGAGGCCAGGCATAGTCCGGCGAGAACGGGTTCCCAAAGGGGTTTGCCGCCCAATCAGCAGTGTAATAAATCAGCACAGGGCAGGAAATCGCATACCAGCGCCCAAACTCGCCCACACTGGTCGCCGCTTGAAGCAGGGCAACCATGTCATTCAGTTCCTTTTCCGGCATAAACTCAGGCCGCACCACATTCCATCCTGCCGCAAGTCCGCTGAAAGGAACCTCACAATCTTCAAGTACGAGAGCATAGCTTAAATAAGGCGGAGCTTCCCCATTGTAGACCATAGTGGCCGGAAGACTGAAGTATTGTCGGAAATGCTGAACACGCGCTACCTCGTTTTCATTCAGCCTCCGCAGCCGCCACCGACCCAGATTAAATTCAGGGAGTTCTCCGGAACCAGAGAGCCCCAGAAGTGGCACAACCAACCGAAAATTGAAACTCTTTTTGTCCCAGACAGCCTCACTCTGAGCCAGAATCTCGCCTAGAACCTCCGGCCGTAAAGCTGGCGTTCCTGTCTGGTTCAGGTAGCGCCAGGCAATGGAGAGGAGGTACTCCTTAGGAAACACCAAATTGCCCACTCCCATCCTCTCCTCACGAGGGAACACCTCATTGAACCTCTCCTCAGCGAGCAAAAGGCTGCAAAACTCCACATATTTCGGGCTGCTTTCTAAGTTCTCAAGAGCAAGAGGGAGCAGGAAAACATAAGAGCGCGCTCCTGAAGGCGTTTTCTGGAAGTTGTCTCCTTCGCAAAGCTGCATAAGATAAAGAAGCTCTTGCGGCACCTGCCTGCCCTCGCGTGCAAAGCTTTGCACCAATCCAAGTGCTTTGCCTATAAGCGAAAAGATTAAGTCACGAAACTTCTCGTCCATGACAAAAACTTCCCAAATCCAGGTGTTTGTTTAAACCAGTGGCCGCTAAAACCGCCAGGCTTATCTTGAGACCTCGTTTCTATAAAAGAAGCTTACCTGCTCTCAAAACGGTGAGGCTTAATTATTGACTTTTTCGATATTTATTGTCATTTTTATCTTTTCTTTTCATGTTATAATAAATTTGGAATAAAAACAAAAAGGGGATATTAATGAAACTAAAGAGTATTAAAGTCAAAAACTTCAGATGTCTGAAGGACATCTCCATCAGTTTTGATCCCGATATAACAGTGATTGTCGGGGAAAACGACACTGGAAAATCGTCGCTGGTTAAAGTAATCGATCTAGCGATGAAGAATGCATTGCCTGATCGCAGTGATTTTTATGCCGGGGAAGAATACATGAGATGGGAACTCGATTTTTCCGATGCGAGTTACATTTTTGAATTTACCGTCAATGGTGATAATATTGAAAAGGTACTTAAAAAAACCGTATCTTGGGGTATTTTAAAACCATATTTGACCGAAAAAGAAAAAATTAACAACCTCAGCCAGGAAGAGATTAAAACTCTGTTCATACAATTTGGAAAAACTTCTCAAAAAAGAACCCTTGATTCTTTAAGAGAGGAATTTTCTGAGTATCTGGACGAAAACAAAGACAAAATAGAAAATAACGATAAAGAAGAAGTTTCAATTAAAGAAATGCCACAGTTATTAACAGTTCCCCTATTAGACGGTAAAACCTTCGAAGACATTAATGGTTTTCTCAAAGACGTGTATTTAAAGGAAACCATCAAGAGTATTTGGAGATTCAAAGTTGAAGGAACAGACAAAGAATTATCGACCATTTTCAAGGAAAATCTTCACCTGATTGCAGAGGAAAAGCAAAAAGAAATTAATCAAGAAGTCCTGCCCAGAATTAAGGAGTTTCTTCCTGATGTTCAGGAAATCCTTATCGACATTGAGCACCAACCTTTTGATATCACAAAAACCATCAATGTAACAACCAGTTTCAGAGGAGTTGAAGGTCAAGAGATTCAATTTGCTAAAAAAGGCGATGGGACAAAACGAAGAACCACTTTGGCTCTTCTGAGACATAAAGTAGAAAAAGAAAAAACCATGGAGCACAAAGTTTTCATATTTGACGAACCTGACACTCATCTTCACGTAAAAGCACAACGCGAATTGATGGAGATTTTAGAACAAATAAAGCAGGAAGCTCAGGTAATTATTACAACCCATTCCCCGTTTATTTTAAACAGCGTTGACCCATCTAAAATAAGAATGCTTTGTCTGGAAAATGGTGCAACCAACGTCAAATATCTGGAAGATACCAACGATGTGAAAGACCTGCTTAAATCCCTTGGTATAGAGAATACCCATTTATTCTTCACCAGGAAGATACTCCTTGTCGAAGGAGAGTCAGAAGAAATCGCAATACCTATCTTGTTTAAGAAATATAAAAAGAAAAGCCTCGATAATGAACTTGTAACCTTAATCAATGCTCGCGGTGTCGACAACTTAGCTCAATTAGCGAAAGTCCTCAGTGAATTTATGGCAGATATCCCTTTAGTGGTTTTGGTCGACCAAGACATTAATAGGGATTTAACTATTCAGCGCAGAAAAAATACAAAAGAACTGTTAGAAAAACTACAAGATGAAAGGAATCTTGAGAAATTCGAAATTGGTTACATGGAGTTCGAAGATGCCTTTGACACTGATTTGATTTATGAGTCCGTCATGAGATATTATGGTGATCAGGTTAAGGAACAATGGAGTAAAGATGAAATCGAAAAATGCAAAGCAAAATTAAGAGAGAACCCTCATTATCAATTTTCTGAAGCGTTAGAAAAACTCTCAGGAAGAAAAAAAGCAGAAATAGCTAAATCAATAGCCCTTTATTGTGATACAAATCAGATCCCGCAAGATTTAATAAAGCTTTTTGATGCTATCAAACCAACGGAAGACATGAAGATATAATCTAACAAACCACATTTATCGCCCTTCACAATCCGGTTATAACGCTGCCAATAAGTTCCCCCTAAAGCTAAAAAGCTCTAGACAAGAGAACCGTCCCCTTGTCTTAGTTGTCTTATTGTCTTACTAATGGGAGGTGATAACGCCGAAAGCCCTTCAGCATCTCCCGGAAAGCAGCAAAAGGAGGAAGGTCGGCTGCAACTCCATGGACAAAATAAGAAGTATCCCTGGACACAAAAAAACAGCATGAATCTTATGCTTTTTCTCGTGTAGGCCCGAGGACAAGCACGTTCCAGTATGAAGTTGAAGTTATCAAACTTACCGCCTGGAACGAAAATTTTTCGTTTATTTGCAAATTTCCTAGAGAATGATTGATATGACCTATAATCACCTGAATGCATTTATTTTAATGATACTTTTCGGCTTGACTGTTCAAGCGCTATAAGTTTTAATCTACATACAAACAATAATTAACTAACTCTAGTTTAAAATGAGCCAAAAACGGAAATACTTTTAGTAAATAGTCAATTGCTGTTTACTACGATCATATTATGATCGTAGTAAAGGCTGGTGAGGAAGAACAATGTACGTGAATGACTTAAAGGACCTGTTTGGAGAGGATGCAAGTTTTGTATTCGTAAAGGAACCTGATTATTCGCGGCAGGTATTGCTCGAATTTCAGAAAAAATACGGCATTGGGACATATGACCTTTTCACTTTCTACCGTACATTCGGGGTCACTCCGGTAAAAATCGATGCAAAAGAATTGGCCAGCTGGGAACACCATTATGAGATCTTCAAAATGGCCGGCGGTGATGTATGGAGTTTAAAAGAGTTTAACAGAAAGTCAAAAGCAACTAGGTGGCGGGAAAACCGCCATTTTTTATGACCTCCCCGGCTGTCTTCATCAATCTTCCATTTCAAGCTCTTCCACTTCGACCTCGGGTATATCTTCGCACCGTGAGCGTATTATTGTACAACGCCTCGGCTTACAGATAATTTCCCGGATCTCCATGCCCCGACTAGGGTGAAACATCCAGGCGCTTTGTGATGCCACTGCAACAACAGCAGTATCGGCGCTCATCGCGATGACTTCTTCCCCAGGCTCCACCCAGCCTGCATCACAGGCCACCAGCACAGCTTCCACGCAAAGTTCAAACCCACCGCACAACAACTGCAAGGTATGTTTTATAGTCTTGCGCTTGATTTCGGAAACACCGGGTATAACGATCTCCCAAAAAGGCAAGGTTCCTTGAACCAAAGCAACTCCTGCTTCGGCAAGTTCCTTTTTAACCTCCGGCAATGAAGTACCAGGAATAATCTCCTGAGGTTCTCCTCCAGGCCCTTCTACTATAAAGGTGGATTTATAAGGGAAGGTTACAGCAATAATCTTCACATTCGAAGGGTTTACCATCCTGGCAAGCATTAACGGTCCTTCACCGTCGGATGTAAAAACAACCACTTTTGAAATCTCGCTATTATTAAGATACTCTGCAACCAAATTTACCGTATACGGTAGATTTTCTTTTCCCTCTTGTTCAAAATAAAATATTTGGCGTTCTACTCCCTTTTCATTCACTCTCAAGCCGCCTCCTTCCTTTTTCAATGATGCGATTATACACTTCCCGGTTAGCTTGATCAAAAGGATATTTATCATAGCCACTGACATATTTAAGTGCAATTAACAAAGCCAGATAAAGATTAAAATTCCTCAGATCTATTGTCTCCTTACCATCAATATGATCCGATAGTCCACTTCTCGGATCGGGATTGATATGGATTTGCCCGTTTTCCAAATCAATCCGGTAAAAGAGAATTTCCTCGCTCCTTGGCTGAAAATGATAGGAAAAAGACGTAATCCTGTAAAATTGGCTTGCCTTTATAGCATATTCATCACAATCAAGATATGATTTATCATTGAAATTCACCTGCTTCCGCTCGATTTTCCATCCCAATAGCCTTCCTTCACCGTCGGAATGAATGACAACCAAAGATGCACACCTTTTTGGTTCCACAATGGTATTGTTGTTATGCAACAAAGTATTCAATCTTTCAAAGTAGCCTTGAACATTTCTGATTACTGGGTAATCCCCCACTCATAGCCCCCCCAGCATAAGAATCCAAACTCAACAAAACTTAGTAAACCAGCCATCGCTATCCTTTATCCCCGGTGCTGACCCCTGCCAGCCTTTCCAGGTATGACCGCACTTCATCCATGCCGGTAAAGCAGCGGTAGCCCGCCTGATTAAGAATCCTGACCTGATCCTTGATCGATCTGGTTTCTCAAAGTTCATCATGCCGCACTTACTTTAGATAGCGGCTGTAAATACCTGACATCTCGCCCAAAACCCTCTCCAGGGAATAGTCCCGGATCTTCTCCTTCCCAGCAGCGCCCATCGAGGCGCGCAGCTCCGGGTCGCATATCAGCCTCTCCAGAGCGGCTGCCAGGCCCCGCACATCGCCCAGCCTGATTGATTCCTGATCACCAACACCAAATAATAAATAATCTACTTTACCCTAACTTTACCAGATGAAGCGTTATGTCAGAGATAAGAAGAAGACTAAATAGGCAAGTTTATCTTTTAATGGCACCAAATCAGGCTGTATTGAAAATCCGAAGGAAGCAGCAGGGGTCACGCTCAGCATGTCATGAGCGGCATCCTGAGAGATCTCCGTCGGAGCCGTAAGAAGACGGCGTTTTAAGAAAGATGGCGTTTAATAGAGCCCTAGAAGTATCACTCCACTGGAGCAACCCTACAGCGAGGACAAGTCATAACATTCCTTAGCTTACACAATGCGGCAACGCAGTAAATCCCATCAAGGGTCATCATGCTCCCTGCTTACTTATCGTACTCTCGATAGGATGCTACTATATTCACTTATTGCGGCAATGATATTACCTAAATCCGTGACAAACGAGCCACAATAATTCCTAGCATCGCTCAAAATCT
>JBNATO010000115.1:0-6957 GCA_049701555.1 Thermacetogeniaceae bacterium
CCCTGGCCAGGGCTCTCAGCGTGTGGGGATGGGGGCTGAACTTGCCAAGGCTTTTAAATGTGCAAAAAAAATTTATGAGAGAGCTGATCAGATACTCGGCTATTCCATCTCTAAGCTGTGTTTTGAGGGCCCTTTAGAGCAGCTGTCCCTTACGAAATATACTCAGCCTGCTGTCTTAACGACGAGCATAGCGATTCTTGAGGTTCTCAAGGAATACGGGATAGAATATGAAGCTGTTGCTGGACATAGCCTGGGAGAATACTCAGCACTGATAGCGGCAGGCGTGTTGAGCTTTGAGGATGCACTGAAGATTGTGCAGAAAAGGGCAGAGCTAATGGACAGTGCCATCCCTGCTGGTGAAGGTGGGATGGCTGCGGTTTTGGGGCTGGACCGCAAAAAAGTAGAAGAGATATGTACAACAGCGAGCGCCAAAGGGGTAGTGGAGCCTGCTAATTACAACGCTCCTCGCCAAATAGTGATTTCTGGTACAAAAGAAGGTCTTGCTGAAGCAACCCAGCTCGCTCGCCAAGCTGGTGCAAAAGTAATCCCGCTGGCTGTCAGCGGCCCCTTTCATTCTTCTTTGATGAAAGGAGTAGGTGAGGCTCTAAAACAATATCTCAGTGGCTTTGATTTTAAAAAACCGGAGTTAGCATTGGTGATGAACGTGACAGGGGATTATGTTTACGAACCTGAACGGATTAGAGATTATCTTGTGGAGCAGGTGAGCTCACCTGTATGCTGGGAACAGGCTGTTAACAGGCTTTTTAATGATGGCTTTACAGATTTTATAGAGGTAGGTCCGGGGCAGGTTTTGAGCGGGCTTGTGCGACGCATTGCTCCTAATTGTAAAGTGGCTCATGTTGAAGATTTGGCTTCACTGGAAAAGATGCTTGCGGAAGGTGGGAGGACTGTTTAAAATGTTTTTAGAAAAAAGGGTGGCATTGGTAACAGGTGCTTCACAGGGAATTGGGCGAGCCATCGCAAAAGCCTTGGCAAGGGAAGGAGCGGTGGTGGCAATAAACTATTACCCTGATCAGGTTGAGAAGGCTAGAGCGGTTGAGGATGAGATAAGGGGCTTTGGTGGGGAATGTATAACAGTGGGAGCAGATGTATCAAACAAGGATGATGTAGAATCAATGGTGGCTCAGGTTCTAGAAAAATTTGGGCAGCTAGATATTCTTGTCAATAATGCTGGTATAACTCGCGATCAGCTTCTCATAAAAATGAGAGATGAAGACTGGCACAGCGTTCTTAACACTAACCTGACAGGGGTCTTTTATTGCTGCCGAGCAGCGCTGAGGCCCATGCTCAAAAGCAGATGGGGCCGTATAATAAATATTGCTTCTGTCGTGGGAATCACCGGAAATGCCGGACAGGCGAATTATGCAGCCTCTAAGGCAGGCATAATCGGGTTGACAAAATCGTTGGCAAAAGAAGTGGCAAGCCGGGGGATCACAGTCAACGCAATCGCGCCAGGTTATATTGAAACTGAGATGACAGATAAACTCTCGGCCCGTGCAAAGGAGGAATTGCTAAAGGTAATCCCTATCGGACGCCCCGGAAAACCAGAAGATATTGCTGCAGCAGTGGTATTTTTAGCGTCAGAGGATGCAGATTATATTACTGGGCAAGTGCTCCGGGTAGACGGGGGAATGATGTTATGATATTAAAAGAGCGGAGAGGGGGTGAACAAGAAGTGGCAGAATTAAGCGACCAGGAAATTTTTGAGAAAGTGAGGAATATTATTTCAGAGCAACTCGGAGTTGATGCCGAAGAAATAACTCTAGAAACGTCCTTTGAGGATCTCAACGCTGATTCTCTAGATATTGTGGAATTGATCATGGCTCTTGAAGAGGAATTCGATATCGAGATCCCAGATGAGGATGCGGAAAAACTCCAGAAAGTAAGCGCAGTTATCGATTACATTAAAGAGAATGTTTAGCGCAGAGTCCCGTGGCGAGCTACGGGACTTTCTTACAGGAATAAATTTAATCTCAATCAGGGAAAGGAATATTCCATGGGAGAAAAAACAAGGGAAAAGAGGGTTGTGGTAACAGGATTGGGGGTTATTTCCCCCGTTGGGATAGGGAAAAAAGCTTTCTGGGAGTCGTTACTTGAGGGGAAATCTGGCATCGATAAGGTTACTCGTTTTGATCCAACCCCTTACCCCAGCAAGATTGCTGCTGAAGTAAGAGACTTTGAACCTGATAACTTCTTTGACCGAAAAGAGGCAAAGAGAATGGATAGATTTACTCAGTTTGGTTTAGCAGCAGCCAAAATGGCTATCGATGATGCTGGGGTGAGCCTGGAGAAAGTAGATGCAGAGAGGGTTGGCGTTATTATTGGTTCTGGTGTTGGAGGAATTGAGACTCTTGAGGAACAGATGCGCGTTCTCATCGCTAAAGGACCTGGCCGAGTTAGCCCTTTCTTGATTCCGATGATGATCAACAATATGGTTGCTGGGCAGGTAGCCATTCAGCTTAAGGTTAAAGGACCAAGCTTTAGTGTTGTTACAGCATGCGCTTCAGGGGCAACTGCTGTAGGTGAGGCCTTTCGTATGCTTCAGAGAGGAGATCTAGACATAGTGCTTGCAGGAGGAACTGAAGCTCCGATCACAGAAATTGCTTTTGCGGGTTTTTGCTCTATGCGGGCTATGTCAACAAGAAACGATGAACCCTCATCTGCAAGCCGCCCTTTTGATAAAAACAGAGACGGATTTGTAATAGGTGAAGGCGCAGGTATCATGGTTTTGGAGACTCTTGACCATGCTCTGCAAAGGGATGCGCGGATCTATTGTGAACTTGTGGGTTATGGGGCTACATCTGACGGATATCATATCACAGCACCTCATCCTGAAGGGGAAGGTGCTGCAAGGGCGATTATGCTAGCTTTAGAGGATGCTCATGTGCTCCCTCAGGATGTGGATTATATCAATGCCCACGGTACTTCGACGGAGTTAAATGATAAAATAGAAACACTGGCAATAAAGAGGGTCTTTGGTGACTATGCCTATCGAGTGCCGGTGAGTTCTATAAAATCGATGATTGGACACTTGATGGGTGCTGCTGGTGCAGTGGGAGCAATCTCTACCGTTCTTAGCATCACTACCGGATGGATTCCTCCCACTATTAACTATCAGGTGCCGGATCCAGAGTGTGATCTCGATTATGTTCCTAATCATTCAAGAGAAAAAGAAATTAATTTAGCAATATGTAACGCTTTTGGATTCGGAGGCCACAACGCTGTGCTTGTGTTTAAAAGATATGTGGATTAACTTTTATTTATAGCAGAGGTTATCAAATGGAAAAAGAGTACCTTAACCGATTGAAAGATTTCCAAACCTCAATCAATATATTCTTCAAAAACATTGATCTGCTGATAACGGCGCTTACTCATCCTTCTTATGTCGCAGAGCATCCTCAAGAAAGGGAGCATAATCAGCGCCTCGAGTTTTTGGGAGACGCCATTCTAGGCGCTGTAGTAGCAGATTATCTTT
This sequence comes from Thermacetogeniaceae bacterium, assembly GCA_049701555.1. GTDB lineage: Bacteria > Bacillota > DSM-12270 > Thermacetogeniales > Thermacetogeniaceae > JBNATO01. The sequence goes on from JBNATO010000115.1 coordinate 3,497, forward strand.
ATCACAGATATCCAGAGCAGTCTGAAGGGCAACTGACTAGGATGAGGGCAGCTATAGTTTGTGAATCTACTCTTGCTCGTCTCGCTGATTCCTTAGGATTAGGTGATTTGTTGCGTTTGGGAAAAGGGGAGGAGGTAACAGGAGGAAGGCAGAGGAGCTCTAATTTAGCTGATTCGTTTGAGGCGTTGGTAGCAGCAATTTTTTTGGACAAAGGGTGGGATGGGGCAAAGCGATTTTTGCATGAATTGCTGAACACCGAAATCGAAAACATTATCAGAGGTTGTTGTACCGACTATAAGACTTGCTTGCAGGAGATAATCCAACAACATGGAAGTGAAAGAGTCGATTATGTGTTATTAGAAGAATCGGGGCCTGACCACGATAAGCGCTTTGTGTCCGGTGTGTTCTGGCGCAGCCAATTGTTAGGAAAGGGATCTGGCAAGTCAAAAAAAGAAGCAGAGCAGGAAGCTGCGCGTGCTGCCTTGAAGGTTCTTAAAAAAGATGCACCAACTTCATAAAAATTGATTGAAACATTCATCGACCGGCAGGAATTTTTCTTTTTCACACGAATATATATTAACGCAAATGTCAAATTTTTCTCAATATCGTAGATTTGAAGGGGGAAAGATTGTGGAAGTGCTCAAGGTATCTGCTCAATCAAATCCAAAGTCTGTTGCTGGTGCACTTACTGCTGTTTTAAGAGAAAAAGGAACAGCAGAAATACAAGCTGTAGGAGCTGGTGCAGTCAATCAAGCCGTTAAAGCTATAGCAATAACGCGAGGGTTTGTCGCTCCGAATGGGATCGATCTGGTAACAATACCGGCATTTGTGGAAATTTCTATCGACGGAGAAGAGAGAACTGCAATCAAGTTTATCGTTGAGCCAAGATGAAAGAAACATAATAGAAAAAGAAAACAGAGAAATTGTTTCCAGGGGAAGTAGATGTACCTTAAGCGTTTAGAAATCAGGGGATTTAAATCATTTGCTGAAGAAATTGAGATCGAGTTCGGACGTGGAATCACAGTGATCGTAGGCCCAAACGGATGTGGAAAAAGTAACCTCACAGAGGCTGTTCAGTGGGTACTGGGAGAACAGAACCCACGGGCCTTGCGGGGTTACAAAATGGATGACTTTATCTTTGCGGGTACATCAAGGCGCCCTCCCCTGGGAATGGCAGAAGTAACGCTTGTATTTGATAACGGGAAAAGATGTTTGCCTCTTCCCTACGAAGAGGTTAGTATCACTCGTCGTCTTTACAGATCGGGTGAAAGCGAGTATTTGATCAACAAAAGACCGTGCCGCCTGCGCCAGATACAGGAGCTGTTGGCCTCCTGTAATATTGGCCGCGCGGCTTTTTCTGTTGTTTCCCAGGGGATGATCGACGAATTTTTATCCACCAAGCCTGAAGAAAGGCGGCTCTATTTGGAAGAGGCAGCAGGAGTTGCGAGATACAGACAGCGCAAATCAGAGGCTCTAGCAAGGCTAGAAGAGGTTGAGCAAGCGCTTCTTCGCCTTGATGACATTTTGAAAGAGCTGGAAAGACAGCGCCTCCCCTTAGCCAAACAGGCTGAGATAGCAAACCGCTATAAATCATATAAGAACAGCTTGAGGGAACTAGAGAGTCAGCTGATTGTAGGGCAACTCTGCAGAATTAAAGAAAAAAAGAATTCTTTGTACATGATGTACCAAGAGGCTGCTGTTGCCTCTGAAGAGAGCAAACGAAGAGTAGAGCGCTTGGAAAGCGAAATTGAGGAATTGGCGAATGAGATTCAAAGAAGAAAAAAGAGAATTGGTGAGCTTGAAAAACTTTTGTCTGACGCTAAAAAAGAAAGAGATGAATTGAGTATTTCGAAAGTTCGGTTTGAGGAAAAGCTTTCATCACTATCAAGGAAAAAATCAGAATTAGAATCTCGAGCCGAGGAATTCTCCGAGGAACACAGGCAATTGATGAATGAATTGCAGGTGATAGAGGATGCTTATGCAAACAGCCTGCAAACCAGACTAGGCATTGTGAGAGAATACGAAGGCTTGAAGAAACAGAAGGAAGAATGGGAAGAAAAGAGGGAAACGGCAGAAGGACTTCTAAAAAAATGCGAAACGGAGATATTTGATGCCCTCCATAGGAAAACAGCCCTGAGCAACAAGATCCATCAGCTAAAAAGCAGGAAGGAAGTCATCAGCCGCCAATTGGAAAACCTAAAAGAAAGGGTCGATGATGGGAAGAGAAAAATGGTTTATATTACCCAGCATCTCTCTGAGAAAGAAAAACTCTTTGGAGAATTGAACAATGCCCTTACAAGTGCATCAAAAGAAAGAGAACAAGTGAAAGCCTGCTTTGAGGAGCTGCAGAAAAAGAGAGATGAGACAGAGCAATTGATTCGTGAGAGCTTACAAAAGATCGAAAGGGACAAAGCGCGTCTCAGCGCATTAGAAGAAGCCGAAAGAAACAAGGAGGGATACGAAAGGGGAGTAAGAGTTATACTCCAAGCAGTGGCAAGCGGACATCTCTCGTCTGAAGAGATAATTGGATTAGTGGAAGATCTTTTGGTGGTTGAACCAAAGTATGATAAGGCGCTTCAAGCCGCTCTGGGTAGAGCTAACCATTACCTGGTGTGTACTTCTCCGGAAGCGGCTCAAAAGGCCATTGAGTACCTAAAGGCATACGGAGCTGGGAGAGCAAGTTTTCTCCCGCTCACAGCGGTCGAGCGCTGGTTGGAACACCAGTCACTACCACCCACTCTCCGAGGGGAAGGAATTATAGGACGAGCTTCTGATCTCGTGGCGTGTGAATTTCGTTACAAGTGCATATCAGAATTTTTGTTAGGGCGCACCTACTTTGCTGAGGACCTGCAGTCTGCTAAACTTTTTGCAGAAAACAATCATTATAAGGTTCGCGTAGTCACACTTGATGGTGATATGATCAACCCGGGAGGGCTGATAACCGGGGGAAGGGCTGTTGAGATCAGCCACTCGCTCCAAAGGAAGAAAGAAATTGCTCTTCTCTCAAAAGCTATTTCGGAACAAGAAAAAATTATAGGAGCACTAAAAAGCGAGGGAAAACAGTTAGCAGCTGATATCGATGCAGTTAAAAACAAACTTGACGGCATAAATGAACGCTGTAGGCAGATTGAGTCAAGAAGGAACATCTTACAGCATGAAATTGGTTCTTTAAAACAGGAACTGAAGCAACTCAATGACTTTGTCGAAGAATTTCTGATTATAAAAGAAGACGGAGGATATCGTTCGAGCGAGGCAGAACAGCAGCTTTCACAGCTGCAAGAAGAGTATAACTGTGTAGTGAAGAATGAAGAGATGCTCCTGTGCCAAAAGATCAACCTCGAAGCTGAAAAGAAATGCTATGAGTCTAAGCTGCAGGAGATACAGCAGCGGTTAGAGGACTTGAAAATTGAGCTTGTGAAATTAGACCAACAGGTGAAGTACCTTGGAGATAGAAAACAAAG